>JARFRI010000125.1 GCA_029287335.1 Phycisphaera sp.
TCCGAGCCCGCCGTCAATCACGATGACATCGGGGTACAACTCGTTGCCTGCGCCCGCCTCGCTGTAGCGTCGCGAGACAACTTCGCGGATGCTGGCATAGTCGTCGTTGATCTTGCCCGGCGGGCTGTTGGGCGCGTTGGCCGTGATCTTGTATCGGCGGTACTCGTTATTCAGTGGCCGACCATCGACGTAGCAGACCTTGCTGCCCACGGTATCGTTGCATTGAAGGTGGGCGATATCGATGCACTCAATACAGCGGATCGGCTTGTCCATGCCCAGTGTTTTGCGTAGCGACTCCAAGCCTTTTTTAGGGTCCTGGTAGTAGCTCTCGGTTTCGGGCTGCCAGTTATCTTTCTTGCTGCCGCGATCGTCGAGTTTCTCAATCGCCTTGATCTGGTCACGCAGGACCGCCGCTTTTTCGTAGGCTTGACTCTCACTGGCCACGTTCATCTCCTGGGTCAACTCGCGCAACAAGACGCTACGTTTGCTATCCAGGAACCGGATGAACCGTTGGATGTCGGCTCGGTATTCGTCCCGATTGATCTTTGCGCCGCAGGGAGCCGAGCACTGCTTGATGGGGTAGAGCAGGCAGGGGCGAAACCGCGAGTTCTTTGGGTCGCCATCGAGGATGGTCAGCGTGCAGGTGCGGAACTTGAAGATGCGCTGCAGGAGTTGGATCGCTTCGCGCAGGGCATAGACGCCGGTGAACGGCCCATAGACTTTGGCACCTTTGTACTCGGGCGCATTGGGATCGCGGGTGATGAAGACGCCGGGGAAGTCGTCTCGGACGGTGATGACCAGGTAGGGGAAGGTCTTGTCGTCCGTCAGTGCCGCATTGAAACGCGGGTGGATGTCCTTGATCAGCCGATTCTCGGTGAGCAGCGCTTCCCACTCGGTCTCGCACTCGATCGTGTCGAAGTCGACGATCAGGTCGAGCATCGGCAGCTTCTTCGGCCCAAGCCCGCCCGAACTCGCTGCGGATGGGACGAAGTAACTGCTGACCCGCTCGGGTAGTTTGGCTGCCTTACCGACATAGATGACAACGCCCTTGTCGTCTTTCATGAGATAAACGCCCGGCACTTTGGGCAGTGATCGTGCCTTTTTCAATAGTTCTTCGCTTTTTCTTGAAGCGCTATGCATTGGATGATTGTAGACAGATAGAGGGGTTTACTCCGCGCGGTTTGTCGATCGCAAGTGCTAACAAGCATTCGTATGCCTTGACAGGTGCATCTCATCGCATAGGATTGGGGTTGCTTGATCGGGTCTGTCGCCGCCGATCGAGTTTTGCTTTCATGGCGGCTTGGAAAGGGTTGGCTGACCGCAACACGGGTCAGCGGACAGTAACGGAAGTCCGCAACATGATCTCGGTAAAAGATGGGACCTGTGTCCCGGTCGGTGAACAGGATATTTACGATATCCGCTTTCCCCAGAGCCAATCGGACATGGCCCAAGATGAGGCGTGGTGCGAAGTGCACCTTGACGGCGACTGGCGACGCTTCCGCTTCCACGATTACAACGAAATCTATCAGATCCCCGGGCTCTACGAAACGCTTTTCTACCGCACGCTGCGATGCAATTCGCCAGCCAAGGTCGTCGGCCTACTCAGCGAACTGCTCGCCGAGTACCGCCAGTCAACCGATTCGATCCGGGCGTTCGATGTCGGTGCTGGCAACGGCATGGTCGGCGAGGCACTGCAGTCTGTTGGCATCCGCGACATCCTCGGGCTCGACATCATCGCCGAGGCGAAAGACGCGGCCATTCGCGATCGGCCTTGGGTCTACAACAATTACCAGGTCGCCGACCTCACCGCGCTGCCCGAGCGCGTTGAAGAGTCGATCCGCAAGAGCGAGTCCAATCTACTGATGACCGTCGCGGCGCTGGGCTTTGGCGACATCCCCGACCCCGCATTCCTCAAGGCACTGGACCTGGTCGAAACACCCGCGTGGGTTGCGTTCAACGTCAAGGAACAATTCCTCGACAACGAAGAGGCCGACGGCTTCGCAGGTCTGATCAACAAGCTCACGCGCGAGAAGATCATCCGCATCGAAGCGACGCGCCGCTACCGTCACCGCATCTCCTACCTCGGCGAGCCGTTGTATTACGTCGCTGTCGTCGCAAGCAAGCTCAACGATGTTCCGGGCGAGTGGCTGTCGGACGTGCCGGATACCACGGCCCGTTAACACGGGACGCGCGTGGCAAAGTTGGCAAGCCTGTGCGATCATGCACCGATGTCCCAATCGCTACTCGAACAACTTCACGATGAGATCATCGCGGCCCGGGAGCGGGTGTATGCCGTGCGCGAGGCGACGCCGCTGGAGCGCGTGGACATCGGCTGCGGCGCGGAGGTGTGGGTCAAGCGGGAGGACATTCCGCCGATCCATGCGTATAAGTGGCGCGGGGCATACAACAAGATGGCGACGCTGACTCGGGAAGCACGGGGGCGCGGCGTGGTGTGTGCATCAGCGGGCAACCACGCGCAAGGCGTCGCGATCGCGGCGCAGCAGCTGGACTGTCAGGCGAAGATTTTCATGCCCGAGCCGACGCCGCTGATGAAGCGTCAGGCCGTGGCGTTGCACGGCGGGTCGCATGTGACTGTGGAACTGATCGGCGACACCTACGACGAGGCATCCGATGCCGCCAAGGCCTACGCAAAAGCCAACGATGCCGCCTTCGTTCACCCATACGACGACCTGGCCACCATGGGCGGACAAGGCACGATCGCGGTCGAGGCGATCGAGGCGGGCGTAGGGGACTTCGACGCAGCCTACCTGCAAATTGGTGGCGGGGGCATGGCGGCAGCGGTCGGGGCCTGGCTCAAAAAAGCGATGCCCAATATCCGCATCATCGGCGTCGAAGGCGAGGGACAAGCCTCCATGAAAGCAGCGATCGAGCACGGCGGCCCTGTTGAGCTCGAAGAACTCGATATCTTCTGCGACGGCACCGCTGTCCGGCGCGCGGGCGAATTGACCTACGAACTATGCAAAGAAGTCGTTGATGAGTTCATCACCGTCAGCAACGACGAGGTCTGCAACGCGATCCGCTTGTTCTGGGAAGCCCGTCGGCGGATCGTCGAGCCAGCCGGCGCGATGGGCCTGGCGGGCATGCTCCAGCAACGCGGTCAACTCAAAGGCAAGCGCGTCCTTGGCGTGATGTGCGGGGCCAACATGGACTTCGCTCAGCTCGCGGTCATCGCCGCCGAAGCAGGCATCGGCGGACAGATGCGCAAGCACATCCGTTTCGAGATCGGCGAAAAGCCCGGCACGATGCTCAGCCTCATCGACAACGCTCTGGCCGGCTGCAACATCGTCGACTTCCAGTACGGCAAGACCAACGAAAACACCGGCGCGCCTGTCATCGGCTTCGACGCGCCCCCGGAAGTAATCGAACAGGTCCACCAGCACTGCACGAAAGCGGGCATCCCATATAAAGACATCACCGACCACGAAGATGTCGATTTCCGCATCGTCAACTACGACCCCAAGCTGTTCAAACACCCGCTGATTATCCGCTACCAGTTCCCCGAACGCCCTGGCGCATTGCACGAGTTTTTGCAGCGTATCCAAGGCCTGGCCAACCTCTGCTACTTTAATTACCTCTACACCGGCGAACGGATCGGCCGAGCGCTCGTCGGGCTCGAATTTGAAAATGAAGCAGACCGGCATGCGATGCTGGAGCGTTTGAATAGTGACCCGAAGCTTCGTCACAGCTACCGCGAGCTTTCGCCCGAGGTGCTGGGCAGGATGCTTTAGTACCTGATTGGAGTCTGGCCCGATGACCGTTGGTTTGTACTACGACAAGCGATTCCTCGATCACGACACCGGCCAAGGCCACCCCGAGCGGCCCGACCGCTTGCGCGCCGTGACTAAGCACCTCCGCGATATCGAACGGAGGGATCGGCTTGAGCACCCCACGTTCAAGCCCGCACCTCGTATGGCCATAGAGCGCGTTCATAAGCCCGCGTACATTGATCGGCTTGAGCAGGCGTGCAAGGATGGCAAGCCCTTCATCGATGTGCCCGATTCGGCGATCGGCGAAGAGAGCGCAACGATCGCGTACCTGATGGCAGGCGCGGCACTGGATGCAGTCGACCAGGTGGCGACGGGCAAGTTGGATCGTGCGTTTGTATTGGGTCGCCCGCCGGGGCACCATGCCGAACGTGATCGATCGATGGGCTTTTGTTTGTTCAGCAATATCGCGATCGCGGCCGAGCACTGGATCGCCCAGCACAAGGCCAAGCGTGTCGCCATCTTCGACTTCGATGTCCATCACGGCAACGGCACGCAGCACCACTTCGAGGAGCGGGCCGATGTCTTGTTCATCTCCATCCATCAGCACCCCGCGACGTGCTACCCCGGCACGGGCTACGCCGAAGAAACCGGCAAAGGCAAGGGTAAAGGCACCACGCTCAATGTCCCGCTGATGCCCGGCGGCGGCGACGACCTTTACGCTGAGGTGATGGATGATCAGGTGATGCCCGCGATCAAGGCGTTCAAGCCCGATGCGCTACTCATCTCTGCGGGCTTCGATGCGGCGAGTGATGACCCGCTGGCGCAGATGGATGTGTCGGCCGAGGGCTTCGCGATGATTGCTAAGCATCTTCGCGATTACGCCGACGATGCGTTAGATGGGCGCTGCGTCACGCTGCTTGAAGGCGGCTACGACCTCACCGCGTTGAGTGAAGGCATCGCTGCGTATCTGAAAGCGATGCTTGTCTAAGTATTTTTGTCGTACGGTTTAACGCCAAGACGCCAAGCAATGCAATCAAGGATTCATTGGGTGTTTCAACTCAATCGTTATTCACATAGGTCGCGGAGGCACAGAGTTAACAGAGTAAGGCATTGATATCGAGTGTTCTACGCCGTGACGTCTGTGCCTCTATAGGCTCTGTGCAAGAATCAGTTGGGCTAATACGCATCCCAAAAGGTATTGATGCGTTTCAAAGCACCGGGCGGAAGCCAGGTGCAACCATCTGATACTGCTCGTCACCTCCCAATGATGGATACGGTGGCTGCTCCGGGCTTCCGCCAGGAGCTTTTAAGTCGCACGTT
>JARFRI010000144.1 GCA_029287335.1 Phycisphaera sp.
TCTTTGCTCGGGTCCATTCAGAGCGGGGCTTGAGCGTGAAGTAGATGTCGGTCAGCTCGATACCCATGGGGTCTGTGGCGACCTCCGCGGTCCCGATCCGGCTCCAGACATGCTCGATCTCGTCTGGGAACTCGGCGAGCAGTGCTTGCTCGATCTTTGTGTTGTAACGGACCGATTCCTCGATCGAGACACCTGCCAAGCGGATCGTGTTGATCGTGATGGCCCCTTCGCTGAGCCGAGGCACAAACTCGCCGCCCATCTGCGTGCTGCGGTATCCAGCGACCACCATCAAGCCAAGCACCAGCACGAGGATCAGCCAGCGCAGCCGCAAGGCCTTGCCGACCACCCAGCCGTAGGACCCCGTCATTGCCCGACTGATCGCGCCTTCTTTGGGTTTAGTGTGCCGGGGCAGGAAGTAGTACGACAGAACAGGGGACAAAAATACCGCGATCAGCATCGCTCCAAATAACGCAAAGATGAACGTCCATGCCATCGGCCGAAACAGCTTTCCCTCGGTGCCTTCCAGGGTGAGTACCGGAACAAAGACAAGCGCGATGATCGACATGCCAAAGACGATCGGGCGGACAACATGGGCGCTGGATTCAGCGATGGACCGCATACGTTCATCGGGGGTCAGCTTTCGGCCCAGTTCACGTTGGCGCTTCTTGAGGTCGCGCAGGTTGGCCTCGGTCATGACCACCGAGCCATCGACCAGGATGCCGAAGTCGATCGCGCCCAGGCTGAGCAAACTCGCCGCGATGCCGAACTCGTACATGCCCTGGACCGCGAAGAGGGCTGAGATCGGGATGGCAACCGCGACCAGCAGCCCCGCCCGGATGTTCCCCAGCAGCAGCAAGAGCACAACGATGACCAGGGCCGCACCGATGACCAGGTTGTGCTTGACTGTCTCGATCACCTTGTCCACGAGCGTGGTGCGGTCGTAGACAATCTCGATCTGCACATCGGGCGGCAACGATGGCTCGATCGATTCGAGTCTTTCCCTTAGTTGTTCGGTGACCACTTGGCTGTTCTCACCCATCAGCATGAAAGCCAGGCCAAGGACGGCTTCACCTTCCCCAGCGGCCGTTACCGCACCGCGCCTGATCTCGTAGCCGATCTCGACGGTCGCCACGTCGCTGACACGGACTGGTGTGCCGTCGCTGGAGGCGATGACGATGTTCTCGATCTCCTCGATCGTTTCAACCCGGCCGAGCCCGCGTACGATCCGTGATTCTCCCGACGAGACGATCTGCCCACCCCCGACATTCGCGTTGTTGCGTCGCAGCGCCTCAAGCACCTGGTCCATCGTGAACCCGTACTTGATGAGCGATTCGGGATCGATGACGACGTGGTACTGCCGTTCTTGACCGCCCCACGAGTTCACCTCCGCAACACCAGGGACTTTGCGTAGCTCCGGCTTGATCACCCAGTCGTGAAGCGTCCGCAGCTCTTCGATCGAGCGTTCAGGATCGTCGGACCGGATCGTGTAATGGAAGACCTCGCCCAATCCCGTTGCGATCGGGCCAAGCTCGGGCCGGCCGACACCCTCGGGTAGTTCGACGGTCGAGAGCCGCTCGGTGACGTACTGACGGGCGTCGATGATTTCCGAATCGTCATCAAACGTTGCCACGACTTGTGAAAAACCGAACTTCGAGACGGAGCGTACGTTTTGCAGGCCGGGGAGCCCGCCGATGGATAGCTCGACGGGGAGCGTGATCTTCTGCTCGATCTCCTCCGGGCTGAGCGCCGGGGCGACGGTGTTGATCTGTACCTGCACCGGGGTGGTGTCGGGGAAGGCATCGATCGGCAACTGCACCAACCGGTAGACACCGGCCGCGCAGGCGATCGCGAAAAGCAGCAGAACCAGTGGTCGGTTGTTCAGCGAAAACTCAATCAGTCGCGTCAGCATAAAGACTCCAGACAACTATCAATCCCCTGGCATGTGCCAAGGTCAGATTCAAGGGCTCAGTACAGAACAATCAGTCGTCGACACAGCCGGCACCGAGCCGTGACTTCAAAAACTCGGTGCGCATCGTGAAGCTTCCGCCGGTGACCACATTGTCTTTTGCAGTGAGTCCGGTGAGCACCGAGGTATTGCCGGACTGTGTTCTTGGACCAACTTCGATCCGGCGGATCGCGAAGAGATCGGACTCTTCACGGACGAACACATACATAGCCCCATCTAGTTCATGGACGGATTCGCTGGGCACCTGTAAAGACTCAAGCGGGTCGCCCAGTAAAGCGGAGACGTCAACAAATGACCCGTCTCGCAGATCGCGCGATTCGTTCGATACCGTAGCGCGTGCGCGCACCATTCGCGTGCGCTCGTCGATCTGTGGGCTGATCCAGGTTACCGTGCCTTCTATACGGCGTTTGGGGGTTGACTTGGCATGAGCGACGATCTTGCACCCTTTGGTCAGCAGGGAAACCCGATCTTCCGGGACGGCCAGCTCGATCCACATGGTCGAGAGGTCAGCGATCTCAAAGAGGGCTTCTGAGCCAACCGCTTCGCCGAGAACGGCTTGTCGATCAACAACGGTTCCAGCGAAGGGCGAGCGGATGGGCAGGTCAGAAGACGCGGACTGACTCTCCTTGATCCCCGCGACATCACTTTCAGCAAACCCTAGGTTCAGGAGTTGTTGGCGTGTTTGGCGTAAAGCTAACTCGGCGAGCCGGTGTGCCGCCTCGGCCTCTTGGAGATCACGGAGCGCGGCGATCTTTTCCTTGGCCAGCCGCTGCTCTCGCTCGTACGCGGTCGTTCGCACTTCCAACTCCGCCAGCGCGGACAGATAGGATGACTTCGCTTGCGCGGCGGCGGACGATTTAACGACCGCCAGGACCTGACCCGCTTCAACTATTTCACCGACATCTACCTTGACGCCTGAAAGTACGCCCGATGCGAGGGGCGTGACTTTGGCACGCTTGTTCTCGTTGTAGCGGACCTCCCCCAGTAGTTGCAGCGTCTCAGTAGCTTCGCCTCGGACCGGTTGCTCAAGCGTAAGCCCGGCCAACTCTGCCGATCGGGTCGAGGGCATCCGGATGCTGAGCGACTCACCTGCTTTTAGTGAGCTGGCAAGCTGTGGTTGGCAGATCCCGCACTCGGCTTCGGGGACACCATGTTCCTTACAAAACAGAGCCGGCCCCTCGGGTTGGGGCGCGGCGGA
Organism: Phycisphaera sp.; assembly: GCA_029287335.1. Lineage (GTDB taxonomy): Bacteria > Planctomycetota > Phycisphaerae > Phycisphaerales > Phycisphaeraceae > JAHQVV01. The sequence goes on from JARFRI010000144.1 coordinate 3,165, forward strand.
CGCCCCCGCGTCATCCTTAAGCATCGCCGGATTGCACAGATGGCACTCATCCTCATAGAGGTGGTGTTCCTTGCAATACGGCCGCGATGCGTCTTCCAGTTGCGGCTGGCAGATCCAGCAGCGGTCTTCATACCGTTCGTGTTCGGTGCACCAGAGCCGACCGTCCTCTCGCTTGGTTGCGTCGCATTTGTAGCAGGTCGAGCCATCGTCGTTCGTTTTTGCAACGGGTGTTTCGGAATCACCGTCTTCGCCTTCGCTCGATGTAGACGAGTCGTCGCAGCAGGCAGCGGGGAATGGGGTGAGGCAAAGCAGGGAAGCCATTAAGC
>JARFRI010000154.1 GCA_029287335.1 Phycisphaera sp.
TGAACGAAGGGCACTCCGCCTTCCTCGCCCTCGAACGCATCGGCAACCTCATCGCCCAGCACGGCCTGACTTTCGACGAAGCACGACAAGGCGCGATGGCCAGCCACTGCTTTACGACGCACACCCCGGTCCCCGCCGGGATCGACCGCTTCCCCGCCGAACTCGTTAAGACTTACTTCAAGGATTACCACAGCCGGCTTAAGCTCGACATGGAGGGCTTGCTCGCGCTGGGGCGTGATGATGTGTTTAACCAGGCCGAGCCGTTCTCGATGGCCACCCTCGCGATCCGCTGCAGCGACTGGGCCAACGGCGTCTCGGCGCTGCACGGCGTCGTTTCCCGATCCATGTGGAAGAACATCTGGCCCAATATCCCTGAAGAAGAAGTGCCTATCGGCCACGTCACCAACGGCATCCACGCCGCGTCCTGGTTGTCGCGCCCGCTTGCTGAAGCGCTCGATCTTCAGGTCGGCAGTGACGCACGCTTGACCAAGCCCGCCGACCACGACATCTACCGCGTCGTCAACGACTTGCCCGACGAGAAGCTCTGGTCGATCCATACCGAACGCCGACACAAACTCGTCGCCTACACCAAGCGAGACGATCCCGCCCGGCCAGAAAGCCTCGGCCCGGTCCGCCACGCCGACAACGACCTCGACCCCGAAGCGCTGACCATCGGCTTTGCCAGACGCTTTGCCACCTACAAACGTGGCAACCTGTTCATGCGCGATCCCGAGCGCCTGATCTCTTTACTTAACCACCCGGATCGCCCGGTCCAGTTCGTGATCTCCGGCAAGTCACACCCGGCCGACGGCGGGGGCAAAGACCTCATCAAAGACATTGTCCAGTTCACCCGACACCACGGCCTGACCGGCAGGATCGTGTTCATCGAGAACTACTCGATGCACTCGGCCCGGTACCTCGTGCAGGGCTGTGACATCTGGCTCAACAACCCCAGGCGCGGCATGGAGGCCTCGGGTACCAGCGGCATGAAGGCCGCGATCAACGGCGTTCCCAACGCGTCGATCCTCGATGGCTGGTGGGATGAGGCATACAACGAGCGCGTCGGCTGGGCGATCGGCTACCGCGAGGAGCACGACAACCCCGATCTGGCCGACGACGTCGAGTCGCGCATGCTATACGACCTCTTGGAGAAGCAGATCGTGCCGATGTTCTACGAGCGCGATGAGCATGGCCTTCCGGTGCGCTGGGTGCAGATGATGAAGCACTCGATCGCCGAGCTCGCGCCGTACTTCAACACCAACCGCATGGTCCAGCAGTACACCGAGCAGTATTACCTCCCGGCGTTAACGCGGGCCCGTACGCTCATGGGTGATGGCCTGGCGGGGTCGGTTGCTCGGGCTCAGCTTAAGGAGAAGCTGCGTTTTGCCTGGCCGTCGCTGCGATTTGAAACGGTAGAGAGTAACGCCGGGCAAACGCTGCGGCCCGACGAGACGATCGAGGTGACCGCCGAGGTCAATCTCGGTGGCTTGTCGCCCGATGAGTTGTGTGTCCAGGCGTTAATCGGACGGGTCGATGACTCGGGCCGGTTGGTGTCTCCGGGGATCGTCGAGATGGCCTGCGTTGAGCCGGGCGTTAAGACGTGCCTTTACAAAGCCAGCGCGCGGGCGCTTGGCTGTGGCCCGCACGGGTTGACGCTGCGGATCGTGTCGGGCAGTCCGTTGATGGATGGCGTGACCGAGCCGGGCCTGATCTACTGGGACGGCCAGCCTGTGCCCAAGCCCGTCGTCCCCAAGCCCGCGACACAGCCGGTGTCGTGATGGCGTCGGACGGTCTACACTCTTGCCATGCCTGAAGAAATGCTCTTCCCGACCAGTGATGACGACCTGCTGATCAGCGTGTATCAGAAGCAGGGCCGAACGCTCGATGACCTGCCCTACACCGATGCGTTCGAGACGCTGTACACATCGATGTATGGCGATGAAGACGATGCGCCCCACCGGGCCAAGGTGTTTCATCGGCTACACAACCTGCGTAAGGCCGGGAAGCTGCCGCGCATGGGCCGGGCCCACGGCCAGCGGCCGCGGATCACGCCGGAGCAGGAGGCGATGCTGGCCAGTCATGTTGAGGCCGCGGTCGGGGCATTGTCCAAGCGTGACCAGTTGCTGTACACCACCGCGTTTGAGGAGTTGTGTACCGCATTTAACGCCGAGGCCGGGCTCGAGTTGTCTCGCCACGATGTCTGGCGGTTGATCGCAAAGCTCGCGAAGTGACCGGAACGCAAACGCCCGTACAATCTTGCGATGCGTGAGTTCGAGCTCATCCGATCGATCACTGCCCACAACGGTGCGTTGCCTGATTTCGTTACGATCCCGCCGGGCGACGATATGGCGGCGCTGCGCTTGGGCGACCATGAGCTACTCGCCGCGGTGGATCAGGTCATCGAAGGCGTTCACTTTGATCGCAAGAACGCAACGCTTGAGCAGATTGGTCGTAAAGCCGTGACGCGCAACCTCTCCGATGTCGCGGCGATGGCGGGCAAGCCCTTGGCGACACTGGTCTCTGCAATCCTGCCCAAGGGCTTGGCGATGGAGGATGCGCAGCAACTGATGAACGCACTGCGTGAAACCGCGCAGGCCTACGACGCGCCGCTGATCGGCGGCGATACCGCGACGAGCGACAGCCCGTTGACCCTATGCGTGACGGTGCTGGCCACCGCCGAAGGCATCGAGCCGGTCCAACGTACCGGCGCGAAAGTGGGTGACGCGATCTATGTCACCGGCCAACTCGGCGGCTCAAGGTACAAGTATGAGGGGCGAACGCATCACCTGGACTTCGAGCCGCGTGTCGCCTTGGCCCGCACGCTCTCGGCCAACGCCGACACACGTCCCAACGCGATGATCGACCTGTCCGATGGGCTGGCTCGCGACCTACCACACTTGGTGCGCGGTGCCGAGATCGACGCACGCCTGCTACCGATCACCGCAGTCGCAAGGCAGTTCGCTGCGCGGGACGCTCGGCCCGGCTGGCTGCATGCCGTCGCCGATGGCGAGGACTATGAGTTGCTCTTCACGGCTGATGTGGATGCGCCGATCCCCAGGCAGATCGATGGCGTACCCATCACGCGCGTCGGCAAAGTTGTTGAGAACGGCGGCATCACGCTAATCGACGGCGGCGAGCGCATCAGACTCGAGGGCTTGGGCTGGGAGCATCACGGGTGAGCATGCCGACGGTCACGATTCAGACGCGAACCGCCGACGACACCGTCTGCGTCGGCGAGGCAATCGGCCGCTGCTGCAGAGCCGGTGATGTCATCGCATTGCAAGGCGAACTGGGCGCGGGCAAGACCCAGCTGGTCCGCGGCCTGGCCAGCGGACTGGGCCTCAACCCCCGTCAGGTCAGCAGCCCGACCTTTGTGATGGTGCAGGAATACGAGCCCGCAGAAGAAAAAGGGGACTGTCCCCTTTTGGTTCACATTGATGCCTACCGCATCAGCTGCCCCGATGAACTGGAAACCATTGGCTGGTCCGGCCACGGCGAAGAACTCCGCGAAAACGCCGTCGTCGCGATCGAGTGGGCCAAGCTGATTCGGCCCGCGCTAGGCGACGACCTGCTCTGGATCGAGATCGAACACTGCCCCGACGGACGACGCATCACCCTCTCTGCAGAAGGCAATTGGCAGACTAAAATGCAAGCGATCCAACAGTCCCTACGTGAAGCGGGACTCGCCTAACGAAACTGAGTGACGTGATGAAAAACACTACGACCAACGACATGAAGAACATGATGAACTGTCCGATCTGCACGCAGTCCACCCCCAGCGATGGTCCGTACGCCCCGTTCTGTTCGTCGCGCTGCAAGACGATCGACCTGGGCCGATGGGCCAACGAGTCCTACAAGATCACCCGCCCGATCGAAAATCGCGATCTTGAAGAGGGTGTGGATTGAAGATGATTCGTTGTTAGCCACAGATTTCACAGATTTCACAGATGACGCAGATTCAAGGCATATCTAAACTACAAAGCTCATGAAGCAATGCGGCCGATTCATAACGCCAAGACGCCAAGTGGCCAAGACGCCAAGAAGACAATCGTGATCTAAATCTTTGTAGACCGGATTAGACGGATAAGTCGGAAATGATTGGGGAGAAATTGGTTCGGGCCTTGTCTTCTTGGCCACTTGGCGTCTTGGCGTTAAGG
>JARFRI010000266.1 GCA_029287335.1 Phycisphaera sp.
ACCTAACGTTGCGCCTCGAAAGGGATGATCACTTTTATAGTGGAGATTGTTGTACTGACAATGAAATTCGCCACATCCGATGGTAAATACTTCTGAGGAAATTGCACTCTGGCCGTACCCAACGGGAGGGCTCGCTTATAAATTGGCCCGGATCATGCGTGAGAAGCAGAGGGCGGCGCGCTGTTGCGTAATAGCGCGCGTTGTCGTTCCTCAGGGTTGCCCCCCATACCTATCCTCTTAATTCCGGCGCACTCGTAGCTTATGTGATGCTCATCCAGGAGGTGGGCCATGACGAGCGACAACCACAACAGCTTGTGGCGTGATTTTCCGAAGACGGCGACGGAGTTCGAGGCGCGGTTTGCGACCGAGGAGGACTGCCGCGCCTATTGGATCGAGGCCCGCTGGGGCGGCAAGCCGGCTTGCGCGCGCTGCGGGTCACACCGCGTGTGGACGATCCGCGACGGGACGACGTTCGAATGCGCGGACTGCGGTCACCAGACCAGCCTCACCTCCGGCACATTGCTCGAGAAGACGAGAAAGCCCCTGAAGATGTGGTTCCGTGCAATCTTCGAAATCTCGACACGCCGCACCGGCATCTCGGGCAAGGACTTCCAGCGCATCATGGGCTTTGGCTCGTACAAAACCGCCTGGTCGTGGCTGCACAAGCTGAGAACAGCGATGGTACGCTCCGACAGCGATCCGCTCGGCCCTTTCGTGCAAGCCGACGAGACCCTCGTCGGCGGCAAGGGCGGTCCAAACAAGCAACTGGTGCTGGTGGCGTCAGAAGCCAACGGAAGGGTGCGTCTCGCCCACGCCGACAACAACGATGAGGCGACATTGAAGGCATTCGCCGACAGCGAGATCGCGGCCGAAGCCCATGTCGTCACCGACGGGCTCGCGAGCTACAACGCAAAGAGCCTCGGCCAACTGTCCCATGAGGCACGCGTGCAAACTAAAGCAGAGAGGCGCGAGCATGATGCCATCCAGAGCTGCCATTGGACAGCGTCACTGTTGAAGCGCTGGCTCATTGGCACGCACGCGGGGGCGGTACGCCGCCAGCATCTGCAGGCCTATCTCGACGAGTTCACCTTCCGCTACAACCGCCGCAAAACCGACGGTGTCGTGCGGATCGCCGCCCGCGTCATCGAAAGCGCGGTCGCGACGCGACCGCTCACCATGCGAAACCTCATCGATTGCACTAGACCTTGCCGCCGCTTCGCTTCAGAGCAAACCACACCGACCTGAACTAACGCGAGAGGCATGATGTTGCTGCCATCCACGAAATCGACGCAAAGCAGAGAGAAGCGACATTCGCTGGCCGTCCTGGTCAGGACCACCCAAGACACGTCGGCATGGCTGGTCTACCTTCAGAAGCGAAAATGGGTGTTATTCCGCCTGGGGCACAAACAGAAGCAGTTGTCGCGTGAGCAAGGCGCTCGCTCGGGCAATACAGGGCAGCTGAAACAAACGACACGGCGCTTCGCTAAAACGCCGCGAACCAGCCAATGATGAGGGCGTTAGCGACATCAACAAAGAAGGCTGAAACCAGCGGAAGGACGATGAAGGCAAGCGGAGCCGGGCCATGGCTTTTTGTCACCGACGACATGTTGGCGATCGCGGTGGGCGTCGCTCCGAGCGTGAATCCGGCAAACCCCGCACTTAGAACGGCCGCCGTGTAGTCCGATCCCAGGATCCGAAAGAAAACGAGCAAGATGACTGCGGCAGTCGCCAGCGCCTGAACCACCAGGATAGTGATGAGTGGGCCACCAAGACCGGCGAGCGTCCATAGCTGCATGCTCATCAGCGACATGGCGAGAAATAACGACAAGCAGTAGTCGGAGACGACCGCGAGCGCGGGCGTTCGCGCGGGCCAAGTTAGGTTTGGAAACACCGCCGGCACAGTGTTCGACAACAGGATGCCCGCAAGCAAACAAGGTACGAAGAGCGGGAGCATGATGCCCCAGTCGGAAATCGCTTGATGGGCAAGATAGCCGAGGATGATCGCTACGTTGGTCGCCAGCAACACACGCATCAGCATGATGTGGTCAACGGCCTTTTTCGTGTCGCCGTCAGTTTCCTCCTCATACTCCAGACCGACTATATCACCGTCGATGGCAGTCGATCTCAGCTCGTGTTTGTCAATAAGGATCTTAGCGATCGGCCCCCCGATGAGTGCAGCAACGATGAGGCCTAAAGTGGCCGCGGCGATGCCGATCTCGCTGGCTGCCTGGAAGCCGGTTTGGGCCTGGATCGTCGGTCCCCACGCAATCGCGGTCCCGTGGCCTCCGATCAATGACGCTGATCCAACCAGGACGCCGACCGATGCAGGAAAACCGAAGAGTGAGGCGCCGATCAACCCGATCGTGTTCTGCAAGAAAATGAATGCCGTCGTCATCGCGAGCAGGATGACCAACATCCGCCCGCCTGCCATCAGATCGAATAGTCGGGCGTTCAATCCGATGGTCGTGAAGAACATCACCAGAAGTTCGTCGCGACTCGATAGATCGAAGACGGTCTCAACCCCGAGCCACAAATAGCCTGCATAAGTCGCGATAGCGACAGCTATGCCTCCGGAGACCGGTTCAGGGATATTGTAGTTGCGGAGAAAGGCCACATTGCGCGTCAAGAACGCCCCGAGAAAGAAAACAATGAAGCCGATTGTGATGGTCAGAAAATCCGGGATCTCAAATATCTGTCGCTCGGTGCCATCCATCGCGTGGGCTTTCCTCCCAGGGCTCGTCGGCAATCGCCTGAAGACACGCGGTCGGCCAACGAACTAATGCCAGCATGTTAGAGACGATCGGCAAAGG
>JARFRI010000169.1 GCA_029287335.1 Phycisphaera sp.
ATGCTGTGGGACTTGGCGTAGTCGATCCAATACGGCGTGCCGGTCGCGGGTGAGAAGTGCCAAGCAATGGTCTCGCGCACGTGGGCGTCGAGCTTATCCTTTGCGAGTTTTACGGGGTCGGTTTGGGTGGTTGTCGTGGTCATCGGTTCGCTGTCGATTTAGGGAAGAACTTGGCGATGGTCTTCGCGTCAGGTGTTTGGGTAGCAAGGGATACTAGGACCAGTGTCACGAGGCAGGTCGCAAAAAGCGCGGCGGCAGGCATCATGCCCATCAGCAGAAATTCTTCCTCGGGGTGGTCGGTCTTAAAGACGAACAGGTCGTAGCTGATCAGCCCCAACCAGAGCGCCGCAGTGGCGACGACTGCTGCGATGGCCCCGGCCTTGGTCGCGCGTTTCCAATAAACGGCCGCGAACGCGATCGGGAATAACGCCCCAAAACCGCTAAAGCACCACACGCCCAAGTCAAACACATTGATCGGTAGCTTCATCAGCGAGATCGCATACGTCATCGCGACAATCCCGATCACGAAGATTCGACCGATCCATAGCAGCTGTTTATCCGTAAAGTGGTCCTCGCCCTTGGCATGCACGACAACGTCATTTGTAAACATCGTGGACAGGCACATGAACTGAGAGTCCAGCGACGACATGATCGCCGCGAGGATGCCCGCGAAGAGAACGCCCGTGACAACGGGTTGATGCACGAGCACCGCGACCATCTTGCCGAGCACCGCGTTGGGCGGGGTGCCGTCCATCTTGGCCACGCCCAGCGCCCATACACCGATTAGCACGCAGGGCACCCAGACGAGCATGATGAAGATGGGGTGGGCGATGACCACCAGGCGGAATGACTTGGCGCTGCGTGCGGTCAGCCAGTGCTGGAAGAGGTGCGGGAACATGCCGACGGACAGCGGGATGAACGCGTAGCTGAAGAACTGGAGCTTGCTGATCTTGCCTTCACGCGCGAGCGATTCGGGGGCCCGCTCAACGACGGCCTGGCTGGCTGCGGCCGGCCCACCTAGCGCTTTAGCGATGAGCGTAAAGGCGATGATCCCGGTGACCATGAAGACGATGGTCTGGAACGTGTTGGCCCAGGTGGTGGAGCGGACACCGCCGAGGAAGACGTAGACCAAGACGATGCCCGCGATGACGATGCCGGTAAGCCAAGGCGGGACGGCCCCGTTCAGCACGGGGTTGGTCGATTCAAACAAACCATACTCGGCGAACATGCCCGGGCGAAGCAGCGTGCCGTCGGGTTTCACAACGCCGCTGGTCAGGCCCTTGATCGCCGAGCCCGCCGCGATGAGTCCGACAAGCAGGTACGGGATGATGAGGACGACCAGGACGGGGAAGAGCACGTAGCCGATGGTGTTGGACTGGAAGCGTGCACGGAAGTATTGGCACTGGGTGACGTAGCCGTACTTCTTGCCAAAGGCCCAGAGCTTGATGCCGATGAGGAAGAAGCAGGCGGAGTGGAGCAGGCCGGAGTACGAGGCCATGAGCCCGTAGACACCGATACCGGATTCGTAGGTTTTTGCGGACGAGCCGACGAGCGCGAAACCGGTCATGGTCGTGCCGAAGACGGACATGAGCAGGAGGAAAGGCCCGATGGATCGCGAGGCGACAAAGAAGTCGTTGCTTGTGCCTCGGAAAAAGCGCGAGCTGACAACGCCGAGTGCGAGCAGCAGGCCGAGGTAGATGAGGATGACAACGATGGGTGTCATGTTTAGGCCTCGCTCCCATCGGTGGCGTCTTCATCCGCCCATGCCTCGATGTCGCTTGGCCAAGCCCACTTGACCGCAGAGACCCACAAGAGTGCAGCGGCGATCGAGAAGCCCGCGTGATACGCCAGGCCGATGGGCATGACTCCAAAGACCAATGTGCGGTCGTCCCACAACCAGAAGTCCTGGTGCAGGATGAACAGCAGGACGAAGATGATCCAGACCCATTTGCTTTTCATAGTGATTCAGGGTGTTGCGGGAGGGCGAGGCTCCTACCGAGCCGCGAGTGATTTGGCGTGATCGGCTCGGCAGGAGCCTCACCCTCCCGAATGGATTCTTACTGCGCGTCTGCGGAGATCGCGTAGAGGTGGGACTGGGTGGCGACGTACAGCACGCCGTTGGCGACGATCGCGCTGGAGTAGATCGGCGCGGGGAACTCGACCTCGGCCAGCAGTTGCTTCTCAGGCCCGGCCTTCAAGATCGTCAGGATCCCGTCTTCATTGCCCAGGAACACCTTGCCGTCGGCGACGAGCGTGGACGACCAGATGTGGCCCAGCGTGTCGTGCTTCCACTTCTTTTCGCCGGTCTTCGCATCCAGGCAGAAGAGTTGGCCCGCATAGTCCGCCGCGAAGACCAGGCCATCAGCGACGGAGACGGTCGAGATCGATCGGGTGATCTCGGTGAAATCCCAGACGACTTTGGCGATGCCATCGGTGACCTGTGTTGGGTCGATGCAGATGAGTCGGCCGACGCCTTCGCCGTGCTCGGGGTCTTGGCCGATGGGTGCGTAGATCAGGCCGTCGTGGATCACGGGCGTGGCGATGTATTCGCTGGGGCCGGGCGGGGTGGCGTAGGGGATCGGCTCGCCAGCTTCGTCGAAGCGGTAGGACTTGAGGTTGCCATCGACTTTCCATCGCTCGGGGAGGATGTTGAAGTCGTCTTCATCTTTCACGGCCTTGGGGTCGTAGCCATAGACGTAGCCGTCGCCTGCGCCGAAGACGACGGTGGGTTTGCCCGCGAAGGTGCCGAAGGACGGGCTGGACCAGTTGCAGTGCATGATGTTGGGGCCGATGTCCGAGGCGTCCTCACCGATCAGTTCGCCTGTCTCGGCATCGAGCGCGATGAGCGAGGGTGCGTTGGGGGTGGGGATGTTGATGTGCGACCAGTCGACGCCGTTGGATGTGGCGACGTAGACGACACCATCGACGACGAGGCATGAGTTGGAGGTGATGTTGTGCGGGAAGACGTTGAGCTCTTCGCGCATGTCGTACTTCCAGATCACGTCCGCGTCTTTGGGGCCGATCTCGAAGGGCGGGTTACCTTGGCCGGCGAGGTAGGCACCTTCGTCTTGCATGCCTTGGTTACCGTTGGCCATGCCGTTGAGGTCGAGGCAGACGATCTCGCAGAGGTTGGTGACGACATAGACGCGGTCGCCGGTGACGGCCGGGCTCGAGCACATGCCCAGGAACTCCCAGTCGCTGACCTTGCCCGCGCCGAGTTTGTGCAGGTTGAACTCCCAGAGGTGCTCGCCGGTCTTTTCATCCAGGCAGATGAAGACGGAGCGGTCGCCTTTGTACTTGGGGTTGTGGGGCGCTTCGTTGTTCGTGCCGACGAGGATCTTGCCTTGGCTGACGACGGGGTTGCCGAAGGCCTGGCTGCCGAGCTTGGCGACCCACTTGACCTTCTTCTGCGTGTCCGGGTCGATCTTGCCGGTTCGGCCGATCTCTTCGCCGGGGGCAAAGTCGTGGGGGATCGGCCCGCTGTCGGGCGCGACCATGTTGCGATTGGCGTCTTTACCCCACATGGGCCAGTCTTCTGCGGTGGCGGAAGAAGTGGCCACGGATGAACACAGATGTGCACAGATCAGGGCAGCTAATAATTGAAGTTTCATTTTCATCTTCATATTCCTATTCATTTAACGATGATCAAAATCCGTGATCATCCGTGTTGAACCGTGGCAAAAATTATGGGTTTGGCTGCACCTTGACGTTATCAACGTAGACGCGGTGGCGGGACTGGGGCGAGAAGCCGTAGATGCCCGGGCTGCCTTGTGCATGAACATTAGGCACCTTGGTGGCGATGGACCATTCGTTGGGTTCGTCTTCGCCGCGTGGCCAGGCCTTGCCGTAGACCGTGCCGCTGCCGTCGTCATCCGGGACGACCATCGCCTTGATGGTGTACCACTGCCCGGTCTTGAACTTGAACGGCTCGGTGACCTGCACGCGGTTGGGGTTGGAGCTGACTTCAATCACATTCTTATTCGCGTCCAGCGCGATGATGTAGCGTTGGCAGATGACGCCGACGACGCTGCCGCCACGGCGGTTGCCATCGCTCATCACATCCGCTTGGACGGTGTAGCCCGAGTCATCGGGGTGGCCCATGAAGATCATCGA
>JARFRI010000068.1 GCA_029287335.1 Phycisphaera sp.
ATCGGCGGGACAAGCGCGCCGTCTAACTCGTATGCCCCTTCAAAACGGCTGGGCATCTTGAGTTATCAACAACGATCGGCATTTGGAGCGGCGGGGCGACCGGGCCGATAGGGAACATAAGGCCGTTCATCGCCGTTTAGCCGATAGAAGGCTGGTACGCGCCTTGCACAAAGTGGAGGCAGATCAGGCGTTTGAGGTTTGCCGCCTGACGAAATCGTTGACCCGTCCTAGAATGACGTAGATCACAACACCAACCAACGGATTGCACGATGTTTGAACGCTTCACAGACCGAGCCCGAAAAGTCATGGCCCTGGCTAACCAGGAGGCCCAACGCTTTAATCACGAGTACATCGGCACCGAGCATATCCTGCTCGGGCTGGTGAAAGAAGGCTCGGGCGTGGGTGCCAATGTCCTCAAGAACCTGAACGTCGATCTGCGCAAGGTCCGACTTGAAGTTGAAAAACTCGTCAAGTCCGGCCCAGACATGGTCACGATGGGCAAGCTGCCCCAGACCCCGCGAGCGAAGAAAGTCATCGAGTTCGCGATTGAAGAGGCCCGCAACCTCAACCACAACTATGTCGGCACCGAGCACCTGCTACTCGGACTCTTGCGTGAGCACGAAGGCGTCGCGGCACAGGTGCTCATGAACCTTGGGCTGAAGCTCGAAGAGGTCCGCGAGGAAGTGCTCGAATTGTTGGGCGCTGGTGTCGACCCTGAAGAAGCGACCGGCGGCGAAAAAGAATCGACCGGTAGCGAGCGACCCTCGGGTAAGGGCGGCAAGTCCAAGACCCCCGCGCTGGACAGCTTTGGTCGAGATCTGACCGAACTGGCCCGTGAAGGTTCGCTGGACCCCGTCATCGGCCGAGCCAAAGAAATCGAACGCCTCGTGCAGATCCTCTGCCGACGCAGCAAGAACAACCCTGTCCTGCTCGGCGAAGCGGGCGTGGGCAAGACCGCGATCGTCGAGGGCCTGGCCCAGCAGATCATCGCGCAAGACGTGCCGGAGATCCTCTTGGATCAACGCATCGTTGTGCTTGACCTGGCGATGATGGTGGCGGGTACGAAGTATCGCGGTCAGTTTGAAGAACGCATCAAGGCCGTGATGAACGAAGTGCGTCGGGCTAAGAACGTGCTGTTGTTCATCGACGAGCTACACACGCTCGTTGGAGCCGGCGGTGCCGAGGGCGCGATCGACGCGAGCAACGTCCTCAAGCCCGCTTTGTCTCGCGGCGAGATCCAATGCATCGGTGCGACCACTTTCGACGAGTACCGCAAGTACATCGAGAAGGACAACGCGCTGGCCCGTCGTTTCCAAGCGATCACGGTCAACCCGCCCAACGTGAAAGACACAATCGAGATCCTCAAGGGTCTGCGTGAGCGATACGAACAGCACCACCGCGTGAAGATCACCGACGAGGCGTTGGCCTCGGCCGTCGAGATGTCCGAGCGCTATATCACCGCTCGGGTTCAGCCCGACAAGTCGATCGATGTGATCGACGAGGCGGGTGCTCGCATTCGGCTTAAGTCGATGAGCAAGCCACCGGACCTCGCAGAGATCGAAGAGCAGATCGAACGGCTGAGTATTGAGAAGGACGAGGCCGTCAAGGCCGCGGACTACGAGAAGGCCGCCGAGTTGCGTGATGAGGCCGAGGCGCTGCGTCGTAACAAGGAGCAGATCCAGCGCGACTGGCGTGCCAAGAGCCGAGAGGTCGATGGCGTGGTGGACGAAGAAGTCGTCGCTGAAGTCGTCAGCAAGATGACCGGCGTGCCATTGACGCGGCTGGAAAAAGAAGAGTCCGAGCGTCTGCTGCAACTCGAAGACGAGTTACACAAAACCGTTGCGTCGCAAGACGACGCGGTCAAAGCCGTCTCCCGCGCGATCCGGAAGTCACGGGCTGGGCTGCGTGATCCGCGCCTGCCCGTCGGCTCGTTCATGTTCATCGGGCCATCCGGCGTTGGCAAGACCTTGCTCGCTAAGGCGCTGGCCGAGTTCATGTTCGGCGAACAGGACGCGCTCATCCGTATCGACATGTCCGAGTACATGGAGAAGCACAACGTGTCGCGCCTCATCGGCGCGCCTCCCGGTTACGTCGGCTACGAAGAGGGCGGTCAGCTGACTGAGCAGATCCGCCGCCGGCCGTACTCCGTTGTCTTGCTCGATGAAATCGAGAAGGCGCACCCCGACGTGTTCAACATGCTGCTCCAAGTCATGGAAGAAGGCCAACTGACCGACTCGTTTGGTCGGCACGTGGACTTCCGCAACGTAATCCTGATCCTGACCAGTAACGTCGGCGCGGACTTGATTAAGAACAAGGGCGGCTTTGGCTTTTCCAAGAGTGATGCTGATGCCGACTACGGCAAAATCAAGAAGACCCTCGAAACAGAAGTCGAGCGGTACTTCCGCCCCGAGTTCATCAACCGCCTTGACGAGATGATTGTCTTCCGCCCGCTGACCAAAGAAGACCTGTATACGGTCGTGGACTTCGAGTTGGCGAAGGTATTCAAACGCCTGGCAGAGCGGCACATGCATCTCGAGTTGGACAAAGACGCCAAGGAGTTCTTGATCGACAAGGGCTACAACCCTGACTTTGGTGCCAGGCCGCTTCGCCGTGCAATCGGTCAGTATGTTGAGGACCCACTCTCCGAGCAGATCCTGCGAGGCGATGTCCACGATGGTCACCTGATCAAGGTCACCAAGCCCGAAGATAAAGATCACTTGGTATTTGAAACAACCGACGCGCCGATTAAGAAAGCGTCCGATTCTGGCGAATCCGGCCCCGATAACGAGGCCGGCGAAGAAGCTGTATCTCCTGCCGAGTCCAACGGCTAAGCGGCATAACCGTTACAACCTATCCAAAAGAACAGCCCTGCGATGCGGGGCTGTTTTTTATATGCAAAACAAGCGATTGACGTCTTCAGCACCCCTTTCAGAGGCGTCGATAAGGCATGGGTAACGACCTTGACGTTCGAGGATTGCTTAAGGCAACGGTTAAATAGGGCTAACGCATGCCAGTAGACGCAAAACTCATGGATCGCTTGTTCAGCTCACCGCAGTTGCCGAGTATGCCTGCGGTCGCGATGCAGATCATCGATCTGGTCCAGCAGGACGAGGCGAATGTCGACAAGATCGCCGAGACCGTCAGCCTCGACCCGGCGTTGTCGACCAAGATGCTCAAGACCGTGAACTCGAGCTTCTATGGCCTGCCTAAGACCATCGGCTCAGTCCACCAGGCGATCGTTGTGCTCGGGCTCAACAGTGTCAAAACGTTGGCGCTTGGCTTTTCGCTCGTCGGCAAGCTCACGGAGTCCGGCGGCGAGGGCTTTGATCAGATGGCGTACTGGCGACGCAGCCTCTACTGTGCGACGGCTGCGAAGCTGCTGTGTGAAAAACTAAACATCGTCCAGGCGGAAGAGGTCTTCATGGCCTCGCTGCTGCAAGACGTCGGCCAACTCGCGTTTGTCCAGGTGCTCGGCGAGGAATACACTGAAATTTTAACCGCCGCGCAAGGCGATCACCGCAAGCTCAGCGCGATTGAGCGCGAGAAGCTGGGCGGCGACCACACCGAAGTAGGCGGCGCGCTCACCGAGTCGTGGGGTCTGCCGCCGCTGCTGGTCGAGTCGATTCGCCTGCATGAAAAAGCAGACGAAGCCGAAGACAACATGAAGCAGTTGATCCGCGTGGTGCAAGCCGGCGGGTATGCCGCTGAACTCATTGAGCACCCTGAGGATGCGCAGCGTGTCCGCTCGTTCCACATGATCCTCAACGGTTGGTTTGAGATCGAAAAAGAAGAGGCTGAGCAACTGATCAAAAACACTTGCCAGCAGGCGAGAGAGACCCAGCGTCTGTTCGAGTTGCCCACCGGTGAGTTAAACAACACCGAAGAGATCATGGCCCGGGCCCGCGAGGCGCTGGAGCAGATTAGCCTACAAAACCTACGCGCGACCGGCGAATTACAGCAGGCCAATCAAGAACTTGAGAAGAAGGCCACGCGCGACGCGGTGACCGGGCTGTACAACCGTCGGCACTTCGACGAGCGGCTCGACGAGAACTTCCTCGCCGCCGGCCCCGACAAGCCGCTGAGCCTGGTCTTCATCGATCTGGACCACTTCAAGTCGGTCAACGATACGCACGGCCATGACGCGGGTGATGCGGTGCTGGTCGCTATCGCTGAGACTGTTTCCGATACCGTTGAAGGCAAAGGCGATGCGTTCCGCTACGGCGGCGACGAGTTCTTGATGCTGAGTACCGGCATGAGCCGAAACGATGCGGCGGTGCTGGCAGAGCAACTCCGCGTCAATATCATTAACGCGATGGCAAAGCTGACCATCGGCAAAGCGGGCGTGAACCCGGGCGTCACCGGCTCGATCGGCGTGGCGACCTACGACGGCACCGTCTTTAAGCGACCCGAGCAACTCGTCAAGGCCGCTGATAAAGGTGCGTACGCCGCCAAGAGCAGCGGGCGAAACGCGGTACGCGTCTTCGTGCCCAGAGCAGCGTGAACCGATACCTCAGGCCAGCAGCAGTTCCGCGATCTGCACTGCGTTAAGCGCGGCGCCCTTGCGGACCTGATCACCACAGACAAACAGGTCAAGTCCCATCCCTTCGGGCTGACTCAGGTCGTGGCGGATGCGGCCGACAAACACATCATCGGCGTGCGACGCATCAAGCGGTGTGGGGAAGCGGTTGTTCTCTCGGTCGTCGATGAGCGAGACACCCGGCGCCTCGGCGAGCAGCTTGCGTGCATCGACTTCAGTCATCGGCTTGTCAAGCGTCAGGTTGATCGACTCGGCGTGGGCCCGCATGATCGGCACGCGGACACAGGTTGCGGTGATCGCGGTCTTCTTATCGCCGGCTTGCGACCAGATCTTGTGCGTCTCGTGCACCATCTTGAGTTCTTCTTCGTTGTAGCCGTTGGGCTTCATCGGGGAGTTGTGGCTAAAGAGGTTGAACGCGTACTGCTGGGGGAAGATCGTACAGGTCGGTTCCTTGCCTTCGAGTACTTCGCGGGTTTGCTGTTCCAACTCGGCCATCGCCGCGGCGCCGGCACCCGAAGCGGCCTGGTACGTGCTGACGACGACACGCTTGACGCCCACCGCGCGGTGGATCGGCGTGACGGCCAGCAGCATGATGATTGTCGAGCAATTGGGGTTGGCGATGATGCCCGGACGTTGTCCTTGGCCTAAGCCGATATTGGCCGTGGTGATGGCCTCGGGGTTGACTTCGGGCACCACAAGCGGCACGCCATCGGTCATACGGAATCCAGAGGAGTTATCGACGACAACCGCCCCAGCATCGATCGCGGCCTGTGCGTACTTCTTACTGATGGATCCGCCTGCGGAGAACAGCGCGATATCGATGCCCTCGAAGCTCTGCTCGGTCAGTTCGTCAATGACGATCGATTTACCCTGGAATTCGACGGTTTTCCCTGCCGACCGGGCCGAGGCGAGCAGCTTCAGGCCGCCTAGCGGGAAATGGCGCTGATCCAGCACACGTAAAAACTCTTGGCCCACCGCGCCGGTTGCGCCAATAATGGCAACGGTGGGGTGGGTCGTTCGGTTCAGTGCGGTCGGTTGCATCCCAGCGGATGTCATGGTGGCTCTCCATCGTGCAGGTGCGTGAGGGCGGATGGAACATTATAGTTGAATCAACGTCTCATTGACTGGGCAAAATCTGTCAAAACACCGAGCCGACACGGTCGTTTCCGCGTAGAGTTGGTAGAGACCCGTTGCTTGGATCGCCCTTGGCCTGAGCGGGTGGACGCAAAAGGAATTGCACAACATGCTCCTATCCTTCTTTCGCTCGCTGGTTTGCCTGGCCTTGCTATCGATGCTGGCTCAGCCGGCTTGGGCGCAAAATCCCAACGTCACGGTCGATGATCAGCCCACTGCCGAGCAGAAAGTCGAAGAGGTCCTCGAGCTTCGCCGGGCCAAGCGTTATGCCGAGGCCGCAGATCTCGTACAGGAACTCATCGAGTCGGCCCAGTTCAAACTGGTCGCGTTAGGCGATGGCACCTACGCGGACGCAGGACACTGGGCCAGCGATGTCTTGCTGCGTGATCCGGCGATGAGGCAGGTCTACAGCGAGCGCTACAGCGCGGTGTCCGCACGCGAACTTGAACAAGCCAAGGCAACCGATTCGCCGCTATTGGCCTTGCTCGATGTCTACCGCGTATACGGGGCGACGCCTTCGGGACTCACAGCGGGTTTAGATACGGTGGGCCTACTGCTAGAAGCTGGGCAAGCGCAGTCCGCCGGGACATTGCTCGCTGAATTGATGCGTCACCCCAATCGTGATGCGGTGCTGCCGAGGCTGGAGATGCTGCGCGGTGCTGCAGCAGCGTATCTGCAAGATGGCGTGCAACTCGACGAAGCGACCGAAGCGCTGGCCGAACTTGATGCAGCGTCGGCAGAGCGTCTCAAGGAATTAGCGGCGTCGATCGAACCGAGCTCGATTGCCTTGCATCCGGCGCAGATCGACATGGGGTCCAAGCCGATCTCGATCCGTGCGCCGCTGTGGGACCAAGTGCTGTCGACTGCGGAAAATGCGGCGCGATGGGTGCAGGACGACAAGCTGGTCACGCCTTTGGTGACGCCTTCGTTTGTGCTGTTTAACAACGGCCGGCAGTTGGTCGCGCTGAATCGTGCCTCGGGTCAGCGTGCCTGGGCAGTCCCATCAGATGACGACAGTGCGGTGCAGAAAATCATCACGGCACAGCGCTGGGTGGATGAGCGCGGCGTCGCCAGGGGGCAGGGCAAGGTCGCAGCGGTGTTGGGCGAGTGCCACGGCATCACCGAGCGGCGAAGTCCCTACGTGCCGTCCAACACTCTGGTCTGCATCGACGAACAAACCGGCAAGCTTCTCTGGCAGCGTGAGTCAGGTGAGTTCCGGGAAGATGAGCCTACCCGAGCATCGGACCGCCGCGCGGGCCGGCTCAATCTGCAGTACACGCACTTTGTTGGCACACCAATCATCAGCCAGGACACGGTCTTTGTAGTCCTCCGCCGGGCAAGCAGCGAGGCCGACACCCAATCCAATTGGCTGCTCGCGTACGACGCCCAGTCGGGCTCGCTACTGTGGTACCGCCACCTCGCATTGGTCGCGCTGAGCTACACCAACGCCGACTCGATGCGTGTCAGCCCGCGATTGGTGCTGCACGGGGACACGCTCTACTTTAGCGACAGCCTGGGCAGTATCGGGGCCATCGATCGTCACACCGGCGGATACCGCTGGCTTCGCGTCCT
The DNA here is from genome assembly GCA_029287335.1 of Phycisphaera sp. Lineage (GTDB taxonomy): Bacteria > Planctomycetota > Phycisphaerae > Phycisphaerales > Phycisphaeraceae > JAHQVV01. The sequence goes on from JARFRI010000068.1 coordinate 7,244, forward strand.
GCCCATCGGCTCGGATAAGACCAACAGCATCGTCGCCAGCACGCGCGGCGTGACCAGCGAACCGATTCTGACGACAGCTGGGCTGCTCGTCCCGCTTTCGATCAGCAGCGACCGCCTCATGCTCGTTGATCCGGAAGACGGCTCGGTGCTGCGGTCCTTTAAGGAGGACCCCAAGCTCAGCAATACCCAGTACCTGCTTGAAACAAGCGGCGGGGTATTGGCGGTTTCACAGACAGCGGTGTCGTATTGGGACGCCGACAAGGCAGCGGTGGTGTGGACCTTTGCCTTCGGTCCAGGAGAGACGCTTCGTGGCCGGGGCGATGTGTCGTTGCGGTTTGCGGTGATGCCGACCAGCGAGCGGTTGCTCGTATTGGACCTGGCAACGGGCGAACTGATCGACGGTGCGCCGGCGGTGAAGGGCAGTGTGGTGGTCCGTGATAGCGAGGTGCTCGCGGTTAGCGAAGGTCGCCTGCATGCCTATACCAGTTGGGAGCGTGTCTACAAACGCCTGGTCGAGCAGGTCGAGAACCGACCCGAGGACCCCACGGCCGGTTTGTCGCTCGCGTCCATTGCCATGCGTCAGGAAGATCAGCAAGCATCGGTTCTCCAAGGCGTGGGCCATGCGCTGCAGGCGGTCGCCCGTCAGCCGATGCGCCGCCGAGCCGCGGTCGCTTCGCACGTCTTTGAACAGCTCCGCATCCTCGTCCCGCAGACCGATGAATCCGAGCTTCGAGAAGCGTTGTACCAGCGTCTTGCCATGGTCACCCAGACTGCGGCTCAGGAGGCGGCGTACCACTTAGACGCGGGCTTGTACTTCGCTGAGCAGGGCAACACGCAGCAAGCGATCGATCACTTGCACGCGGTGATTGCTGAGCCAGCGTTTGCCTCGGCCACGTATAAAGTCGGTGAGCAATCCAGCCCCGCGGGTACGGTCGCGCAGCACCGAATCCAAGCATTGATCCAGCAGTATGGCCGAGGTGTTTACGCCCGGCAAGACGCTCTGGCACAGGCACGGGTCAATGAGCTGATGGCTCAGCCCAACCTTGACCCAGCGGCTTTGGCCGCCGTCGCAACGCGATTTCCGCTGTCGCCTGTCGCGGGGCAACTGCTGCTTGATGCGGCCGACGCGCGCTTTACTCAGGGCCAACACATCGCTGCGGCTAGTCTCTATAAACAGGCGGTCCTGCGAGCGGTCGGCGAGGAACAGGCTCAGCTTGCCGCCGGCCGATTGCTGCGGTTCTATCTCGAAACCGGTCGACCCGAGTCCGCCCGCACTTTCCTGGACCGCATATTGCTGATGCACCCGGGACTCCAACCCATTGCCGATGAGCAGCCGCTAACGATCCAGCAATGGCAACAGCGCATCGCCGAGGTTCCTCCGAGCAAAGCGCCTGCCATCAATTTGTCCGCGTCGATGGGTACGCCGGTGCTGCTCAAGGGCCAACTCATCACTTCGGCCAATGGCCCAACGCCTGGCGTAACAAGCGGTCGGCTATACCTTCGACACGACAACAATACGATCACCTGTCGTGATCACGCCGACCCGGGCAAGGCCCTTTGGGCCGCATCGATCCCCGGGATGACCGGCCCGGCCATGCTGCTGGCAGACCATCCTGAGCAGGTCGTGTTTTGGCTGCCCGCAGATAATCAAGTGATCGCGGTCGATGCGCCCAGCGGCGCATTGCTCTGGCAGACGTCGGTCCGTTTCGACACAACCGGTCAAGCCCTTGAGCTAGACACCGACAACCCGGACCTGATCATCGCGGTATCCGATACGGTGGTCTGCATCGGCCATCGTGATACCGCGGAACTGATCGCGATTGACCGCGCGATGGGTTCGGTGATCTGGCGTACCAAGCTGGAGATGACCGCGCTGACCGCTATGGATGTCGACGACTGGTCGCTGGTCGCGGTGGGACGGGCAGGGCACCCCCAGCAGCTACGCAGCGGCAAGCTGACTATGCTCAGCCTGACCGATGCGCAGCCGTTGTTGGACGATGGGCAAGTACGGATCGCGCTGACACCCTTTGGCGTTGCGCTGGACCGTGATCGTGTGATGGTCTTTGGCGCTTCTGGCGTGATGGCTTTGCAAGTTCCCGATGGCAAGACGCTCTGGTCCAAGCGTATCTCCGATCAGATGCTCGCCGGGTCCTACGCGATTGCTGGTCAGCGCATCGCCGTGCAGACCAACGAAGGCGAGGTCCACTTGTTAGACGCTGCGAATCAAGGCAAGTCGATCGGGTCTGTCCTGGTGCGCAGCAGAGGTAATCAGGTGCCCACCGAGATACGCACGGTCGCCGACCATGTCCTGT
>JARFRI010000201.1 GCA_029287335.1 Phycisphaera sp.
GGGGTGCAGATGTTGGCGGTGGGGCGGTCTTCCTTGACGTTCTCGGCCTGTCCCAAGAGTTGGATCTCGATCGAGTTGGGGAAGTTTTGTTTCAGACCCATGGTGTCGGGGGCTTGGCCATGGATCATGACGCCGGAGTTCATGTAGGCCCAGCCGCCGGGGTTGCCGTCGATCTGCTTATCGCCGATGAAGCGGTACTCGAGCCGGAGGATGTAGCTTGAATACGGCTTGTCGAGGAAGAGGTGGCCGAACTGGCCGCTGAACTTGTCGTAGTTGTCGTAGCGGACCTGGATCGTGCCGTCTTTGACGCGGAAGGTGTTCTTTTCGTCTTTACCGAGTTCCTGGCCGACGATCTTGGGTGTCCAGCCGGTCAGGTCTTCGCCGTTGAAGAGGGAGACGAAGCCGTCGTCCTCGGCCGCAACCGCGAGCGGCTTACTGCTGCTGGTCTGCGGGAAAATTTCACAGCCAGTCAAGGTGACAAGGGCGGCGAGCAGCAGGGCGAACGAGCAGGCGGTCTTGAGCATGGCATATTCCTTTGGTATCGGTTACATGATTGTAACGACGCTTAGGACGCTGTTTCCATACCGCCGGCATAGACGCCCTCGGGCTTGTGGTCGTCCGGGCGTTTTTTGCCAAACCAGAGAAAGTGCAACACGCCCTTAATGTCGTCGAAGACGAGGATGATGCACGGCAAGACGACGAGGATCATGATCGTCGCGCTGATCAGGCCCGCCGCGATGCTGATCGCCATGGGGATCAGGAAGCGTGCCTGGAATGAGGTTTCGAGGATCAGCGGCGTTAGGCCGAGCACCGTGGTGATCGTCGTGAGCATGATCGCGCGGAATCGTGCCTGCCCGGCGGCGACGAGCGCGTCGTAAACGCTCATGCCTTCGGCCCGTTTCATATTGAAGAACTGCACAAGGATCAGCGAGTCGTTGACGACGATACCTGACAGCGCGACGAAGCCGATCAGCGAGAGGAAGGTGAGGTCAAAGCCCAGCAGCAGGTGGCCCCAGATCAGACCGATCGTTGCGAAGGGCACCACACACATCACCAGCAGTGGCTGGAAGTAGCTTTGGAACAGCCAGGCGAGGATGACGTAGATCATGACGAGCGCGGCCGCGAAGCCGTAGGGCAGCGAACTGAACGCGTCGGCCATCTGCTCCTGTCGCCCCCCGAAGCCGATCTCCAGGCCGGGATACTTTTCTTCGATCAGTGCGAGCTTGCTGGGTAGTGGGTTGCCAGCCTCGTCTTTGAGCACGTTGCCATCGTCGTCCTTGGGCGGCTGACGCAACTCGGCGACGATCTGCTCGGGGCTCGCATCGGCCGCCGCCGCCGCGGTGACGGTCACGGCCCGCTTACGATCGACTCGGTTGATACTTGCGTAGGTCGAGCTGTCCTCGATCTCGACTAATTCGCGTATCGGCACGGGCCGGCCCTGCGGGTCAACCAGCCATGCGTTTTGCACCTGAGTCAGCGAGCCGCGCGTCGCTTCATCGATCCGCACGCGGACGTCGATGTCCTCTTCACGCTCCGCAAACGTGTGCGCCTCCAGGCCAAAGAGGAAGCCGCGCAGCTGCGTGTTGATCTCGCGATTGTTCATGCCCAGCATCGCCGCGTCCGGGAACACACGCACCTTGCGTTCAGACTGGCCCAGGTTCGCGTCGTCGGCAACATCGAATAACTCGTCGTATTCCATCAGCAGCTTCTTGACGTCGATGGTCGCCTGTCGAAGCTGCTCGGGGCTATCGCTGGTCAGGCGGATAGTGACGTCCGGCCCGCCGGGGCCGCCAGCCTGCTGCATGTAGCTGATCCGCTCCACATCATCGATCTTGCCTTGGAGTTTCTTTCGGATCGCGGTGGTGATCTGTGGCGAGGTCCGGTTGCGTATTTCGACCGCTTCGAGTTCGACGAAGATCTGGGCGACGTGAGAAGCCGGCGCGTTGGAAGAACCCGTTTCGAGGTCGCTGCTCCCGCCGACCAGCGATTCCATCGACTTGACCTCGGGCTTCTCGCCCAGCACGACCGCCTCAATGCGCTTCACAACCTCACGCGTCGCATGGACCGGCGTACCGATCGGCATCCGCACATCAATGACAAACGACTCCGCATCGTCTGCCGGCATGAAGTTAAACGGCAGACGCTCGCCGACGACCATCCCGAACGAGCCAATCAAAACTGCGATCGCAATCGCCATCGTGAAGTAACGCGTGTGCAGCAGGTGCGCCTGCATCCGACCAAATGCTGGGATGATCCGCTGTGCCATCACCCGGTCGCGCCAGTCTTCGTAAGCCTTGAGCCCGCGCGTGATCCGGTTCGATCGTTTTTTGTCTCGCTTTTCAAGCGAATGGCCCATGTGCGAAGGCAAAATCAACAATGACTCGATCAGCGACATCGCCAGCGCACAGGCCACCACCACGGGCAAGGCACCAAGCAGCGTCCCGATCTGTCCCTTGATAAACGTCAACGGCAGGAACGCAACAATGCTCGTCAGCACCGTCGCGACGACCGGCCAGAACACCTCGTTCGCCCCGTTGATCGCAGCGTTCGTCGGTGTTTCACCCGACTCATCATGATGCGATTGGATGTTTTCGGATACGACGATCGCGTCATCGACGAGCAGGCCGAGTACGACGATCAGGCCGAACATGGTGAGCAGGTTGAGGGTGATATCGATCGCGGCCATAAGGATGAGCGTTCCGCAAATCGCGGTGGACAGGCCGACGCCGACCCACATCGCTGCGCGCCAGTTCAAGAAGATCAGCAGCGTGAGGAAGACGAGCATCGCGCCGTAGATCGCATTGCGGGTGAGCAGGTCGAGCCGGCCTTCGACAAAGCGGGCCAGGTCCGTTGTGGCGTGGATCGATGCGCCATCGGGCAGGGGCTTGAGTGCTTTTGCCCCGAGTTCCCAGGCTTGTTGGGTGTCGGACTTGCTTGGTCCGCCGGGTCTGCGTTGTGTGAGCAACTGCGTCGCGCGGTCAGCGATGGTCAGTTCATAAGGCTCGCCGCTTCGTCCTTTGACGTAGGCCCGGACCATCTGGGCC
>JARFRI010000132.1 GCA_029287335.1 Phycisphaera sp.
GTCGGCTGGCCTGGTTGGCGAGTTGTTCGAGCTGGTGCTTTTGCTCACCGCTAAACGTGTGCGGCTTGTTGTCAATGATGCAAAGCGTGCCCATCGGCAGGCCCTTGTCGTCGCAAACCTTTGCACCGGCGTAAAAGCGGATGCCGTCCTCACCAGCGACCAACGGGTTGTCGTGGAAGCGTTTGTCTTTGGTGGCGTCTTCGACGACGAAGGTTTGGTCTTCACAGATCGCGTGTGCGCAGAAGGAGACATCGCGATTGGTTTCCATGAGGTCCATGCCGACGCGGGCCTTGAACCACTGGCGGTCTTTATCGACGAGGCTCACCAGCGCGACAGGTACGCCGCAGAGTTGTGCGGCGAGCTGTGCCAGGTCGTCAAACGACTGGTCGGCCCCGGTGTCGAGGATCTGGTGGGCATAGAGCGAGTCGAGCCGGGCCTGCTCTTGTGGGTGGTTTGGTGGTGTGATCATCGCCGCCCCCCGAAGAAGGTCGGGAGGTCGTCCTCGCTATTGAACAAGCATTGACAGGACAGCAGCGGAATTGGGCTGGTCGCATGGCACAAGACTGTATTTGGATGCGCATCTTGGTGGGTCAAAAGATTGAGCCTTGCTTGATTTCCGCCCATCAAGTTTGTTTTCCCTGAAAGCGATATCGACGTCTTTGATGAGCCAAATTAGATGAACCCGAACGGTGACTCACAACTCGAGGTTATTTCTCAAAATTCAGGTACAGCCCTTAGCCTCGCAAACGCATGAGGATTTCGGCTACACGATTAACCTGATCCAGCCCAAGTGAATCCGGATCGCGTTCTACGGCGAGATGAGACACTGCTGAAAAGCGAGCATTAAAAGCGAAAAGTGAGAATCCGGATTGATTGTGAAGGGGCATCCAACAGGCTCGCTGGGCTAGTTTGAGCGGGGTTCAATTCATCGCTGTTGAGTGTGAAGGCCGATAGAACCGTTGGACGCTTTTGTCCCGAGGTGGTTGGTATGCGCATCGCACTAGACGCAAGGACGCTCTTTAGCCCGCAGCGGCGCGGGATCGGCAAGAGCCTGCAAAAGCTTTACAGCCGACTGGCTGCGGTGCGTCCGGACTGGCGGGTCTATGCCTACCACCGAAGCCCGGCCTACGTACCCGACGAGCTGCCGACCAACTTCGTGCCCCGCTTTATCGAGATGCCCGGTGACCGCTACGACGCTTGGACCCAGCTCCGCCTGCCCAGCGCGGCCTGGCTGGACAAGGTCGATGTGCTGCACTGCCCGGCGAATCACTGCCCGCACTGGATGCCCGTGCCGACGGTCGTGACGCTGCACGACCTGATCCCGCTGGACATGCCCGAGGGACGCAGCAGCGACGAGCTGCACAAGTTTGAGCAGGCGGTTGCCTCGGCGTGCAGCAAAGCCACTGCCGTCATCAGCCCGAGCAAGTACACCCGGCGACGGCTAGTGAAAGATCACGGCCTGAACGCCAAGCGCGCGATCGTCGTGCCCTGGGGCGTGACCGTCGAGCAGGAGACGCTCGATGTCAGCGATGTCGATGCGACCGTGAAGCGATATGGGATCGATCGGCCATACATGCTGCACTTTGGCGCGAGTGAGCCACGCAAGAACACGCGCGGGGTGATCGAGGCCTGGGCGATGGTGCGTTTGGCCTACCGACAGAAATGGAAGCTGCTGATCGTCGGGCTCGATGACGCGACCAAGGACGCGCTGGGCAAGCTGTGTTTGGCACTAGGCCTACAAGACCAGGTGCTGCTGCACGGCTACGCGAAGGAAGCGGACCTGCCGGTGCTGCTTAGCGCGGCGTCGGCACTGTTGTACCCGAGCTTATCCGAGGGCTTTGGCCTGCCGGTGCTGGAGGCGTTCGCGGTAGCGACGCCGGTGTTGACATCGGACAGCACGAGCCTGCCGGAGGTCGCGGGTGATGCGGCGGAGCTGGTGCCGCCGGGCGTTGCGACGGCACTGTCCAGCGCGATCACGCGGTTAATGAAAGACCCCATGCGTCGAGGTGAGCTCGTCGAGCGCGGCACGCACCGCCTGTCGCAGTACCGCTGGGCGGATGCGGCTGAGCAGTATGCGCAGGTGCTGGAGATCGCTGCGCGGAGCCGACGCCGAAGCCGCAGCGAAAAAACCAATCGCAGTGCCGCATAGGTCGAGCAATGATGGAACTGAACCCCAAACCCCAACTCGATGTACTGCTGGTCAGTGAGCTGCCGCTTTGGCCGCTGGACCGCGGCTACCGCGTACACGGGGTCAACATGCTGCGGTCGCTCAAGGCGGCGGGCTTGCGCGTGGCGGCGACGACGCTTCGGCCAAGCACCGAGACGATGCCCGGCTGGCTGAACGAACGGATGCTCGACTGGCCCAGGGCAGGCAAGACCGACATCAAACGCTTCTCGCTGGGTTGGCACGGCAAGGCGTTTGCTTTGCGTTGCAAGATCGCTGAGCACCAAGCGCTCAACGGACGCGAGTTGGCGGGGCTACTGACACTTGTTGATCGGGTCCGCCCTGCTGCGGTGATCGCGGTGGGTCAGCACGGGCCGGTGATCCTGCGTGGGCTGAGCTGGGCGTATCCGAACCTGCCGAGGGTGTGGTACGCGGCGGACGAGCCGGTGAGTTTCCAGCTCTCCCTGCTGCGACGCGAAGGCCTAGGCGGGCTGCGGCACCGCGCACGCATGGCCGCGGTGTTCGGCCTGATGCAAGCGCTCTACAACCGCGGCAACTCGGCACACCGCCTGTCCGCCGCGATCGGCGTCAGCCCCAGCGATACCAAACGCCTGGGCCTCATCGGCGGCTGCACCGCCACCACCATCCGCAACGGCGTCGATACCGACATCTATCAGCCCGACCCAACCGTCATGCGCCTGCCACGCACCTGTGCGTTCTGGGGCGACCTGTCCTTTGAGCCCAACGTCGATGCGATCCGCGGGTTTGTCAAAAAGGTCTGGCGGCACATCTCGTACAACCGGCCCGATGCGAAGCTCACGATCCTCGGCCGACGTCCGGTGGATGCAGTGCTTGCGTTGGCGGATGAGGCTTGTGTGGAGATACTGCCTAACGTGCCGGACC
>JARFRI010000344.1 GCA_029287335.1 Phycisphaera sp.
CCGGGTGCCACCTCGCGGCCTCAAGCCGCTTGGTGCGCGTTGCAGTTGATGACCGTGAGAAGATTCGCACATAGCGGGCTGATACCCGCAATGTGGCACCCCGACGATCGCAAACGCAGCTCAATCACATGGGCATGCCGGTGATGGTGGCTTCGAAGACAAGATTGCCGTTGACCACGCCTTGTGCTCTGCAGATCGCTCGGCGAGGCTTCATGTTAAAGCCATCGATCAGCAGATAAAGGCGGTCGCCCGGCGTGACCTGCCCGCGGAACTTGACGTTATCGACGCCGGCAAAGCCGATGAATTCGATCTTCATCTGCTTCTCGTACTTACGCATGGTGACGTAGGACGCGAACTGAGCCGCAGCCTCGATCATCAACACACCCGGGAAGATCGGCCGACCGGGGATGTGCCCGGGGACCCAGAACTCGTCGTCGCGGATGTCTTTGTAGCCGATCGCATGCGTATTCTTGTCGATGTCTTCCCAGACGATGGCGTCGAGCAGGCGCATGGCACCTCGGTGCGGGTTGTACGACTCGATGTGAGTCGCGTCGTACAAGACCTTGTCTAGATCGTGGGCCGAGAGATCGAAGAGCAATTGTGGGGCCATGGGCTTTGGCGTCAAATAGGAACCTGGGCCGAGGTGAGTCGACCAGGCTAAGTGGATGATGAAAGAAGACGCCTTTGCACGGCAGGTCAGGGCGTTCTGGGCCGACGGACGATCATGCGTCGTCGGAGTCGCGTGCCTCAAGCACCTGCTTACGCAGTTCCTGGGCAGCATTCTTGACATCCTGCATCTGCTTGCGGACGCGGGTGCCTGCGGCTTTATTGCCACCGGCAGCCTTGCGGATGTCGTCTTCAACGGCACTGATGAGATTCTTAAGCTGTTCGTAGGTCTCGAGCATGGGTGTCTCCTTGAGGACTTGGGCCCGGATCAGCCGGGTTGACGTGTTGCAATAGCGTAGCGTGACCCCGCTGAGGGGGCAAGAAGGCCTCTTTACAGGCTACTCGTTGGTGTCGCCAACAATCAGATCCTGGATCTTGCGGAATCGGCTGTCATCCGCGTCGCCGAGCCATTCAAACAGCGCCGCCTCGACCGTCGTCGGGATCGCCCCGGCCTGTGTCAGTCGCTCCCGGGCCGCCTCTTTGTCCTCCACACGACGCGAGCTAATCGCGTCCCAGACCGGATAAACGCGGTATCCCGCCTGCATCAGGTCCAGGCAGGTCCGCAGCACACACACGTGCGCCTCGACGCCCGCGATCACCACGCTGTCCACATCCAGCTCATTGAGCTTCTCGCGGATGGGGTGGATATATGCCGAAAAACGGGTTTTTTCTTCGATACACTCGGGCTTGAGGTGCCGGGCGACGTCCTCCACCGTGTCACCCAGGCCGCGCGGGTACTGCTCGGTCACCAGTTGAGGGATGCCCAGGATGTTGCTGCCCTGCACAAGTCGGCTGGCGCGGCGTTTGAGCTTTTTGCGGTCGTGCATGACCTGGACGATGCGGTACTGCATGTCCACGATCATCAGGGCCGAGCGGTACGGCAGCAGCCGCGAGGGCCGACGGTTGCGGTCACGCATCGGGATACGGCTGGGTTCAGTACTCAAGCGACGCCTCCTGGATTCATGAGGGCCTTGACCAAGCCCGCGATATCGTGCTGCTGGGCCTCGGCCGCGATGGACAGGTTGTGCTCGCGCATCGTGTCGCTGGTCTTGGGCCCGATCGATGCGAGTTTACACCGACTCAGCAGCCCCGCCTCATCACCCAAGAGATCGACCAGGTTCCGCGCGGTCGATGAACTGGTGAATGTCACCCAATCGACTTCGCCAGCCCGCAGCGCTTCGAGCGCCGCCTCGGGCAGTTCATCCACCGGCTTGGTCTGGTACGCGGTGATCACATCCACCGTGCAGCCCGCATCCTGCAGCCCCTTGGCCAAAAGCGGCCGAGCAATATCCGCCTGCGGCAGCAGCACACGCTTACCCGCCAAGCCTGCGTCATCAAGCAATTCTTTCACAAACGACTCGGCGATCGATCGCGCAGGAATCAAGTCCGCACGGCAAGACAAGCGTTCAAAGAGCACATCCCCCGTCGCCTCACCAATGCACGACAGATGCACACCCGACAACGCTCGGCTATCCAGCCCGGCTTTACCCAGACGATCCGCCAGAGCATGCACCGCGTTAGCGCTGGTCAAAATGACCGCGTCGTATCCCGCGATCTGCTGCACCGCCTCATCCAGCGCTTTCGAGTCCTCATCGCTTGGCTCGGCGATCTGGATCGTCGGCGCTTCGAGCACCTCGGCACCGAGGTCCTCAAGCTGCAATCGAAGGTCCGACGCCTGCTGACGGGTCCGCGTCACCAAAATACGTTGGCCAAACAACGGGCGGTTGGTGAAGTAATCCAGCCCCGGCTCATCGATCGCCGCGACCTCGCCCACCACGATAATCGCTGGCGAGCCCAGGCCCGCTTCATCGACCTTGGCCTTGATGTTGGCCAGCGTGCCCGTGACGTGGCGCTGGTTGGGGAGCGTACCCCACTGGATCAGCGCGGCAGGCATCGTGTCGGCTAAGCCGCAAGCGGTTAAGGAGTCGCAGATGGCTTGCAGCCGGCCCACGCCCATGTAGAAGCACGCGGTCCCGCCGACCTTGATGAGGTCGGCCAAGGCTTTGTAATCGATCGAGGTGTCGCCCTTGGTCGGGTCCTCGTGGCCGGTGATGATGGTGACCGTCGAGGCGACCTTGCGGTGCGTGACGGGGATGCCCGCCGTGGCAGGTGCGGCGATGCCGGAGGTGACGCCGGGCACGACCTCGCAGCGGACGCCGGCCCGTGCGCAGAACGCCGCCTCTTCCGCGCCTCGGCCAAAGAGGTACGGGTCGCCGCCCTTGAGCCTCACGACGCTTTTGCCCGCTTTGGCAAGATCGACGAGCAGTTGATTCGTTTGGTCC
>JARFRI010000024.1 GCA_029287335.1 Phycisphaera sp.
CGCGTGAAGATTCCAAGACGCTGCTCTTGCTGGGTACGGGCAACCTCGCGCCGTACATTATCCGCGCGCAGATGAGTGTCAGGCCGATCGAGCGCGTGTTGATCTGGGGACGCACCCCCGGAAAATCGCAAGCGATCGCGGCACAGATCGCGGGTGAAAACGACGCGGTTCAGTTCGAGAATGCGGAAGATTTAAAAGCCGCTTGCGGCGTCGCAGACATCATCGTCAGCGCCACCGGCTCCCATGAGCCTCTCGTCCTGGGCGACTGGGTCAACCCCGGGACGCACACCGATTTCATCGGCAACCACCACGCCACCAAACGCGAGTGCGATACGGCCTTGATCATGAAGTCTAAGGTCTACGCCGACAGCTACGTGAACTGCTTCAAAGAAGCGGGCGAGGTGCTCGTCCCGATCGACGAAGGCGCGATCGGCAAGGACCACGTCGTCGGGGAACTGACAGAGATGTGTACCGGGGCAGTCAAGCTACGCGAGTCGGATGACGAGATCACCCTCTTCAAATCGATCGGCATGGCGATGAGCGACCTGGTCGGCGCCGGTGCGGCGTATCGAGCGGCGCAATGATTCGTTAGCCATCAAACGCCTGGAAGTGTTTGTTTTGGATCGGCGTGACAACTTCGAGGATGTCGTGGAGGATGACCGCAGGGCTGCCGATCGAGTCGATGTTGATGATGTTCTTCTCGGGGTAGTGGCTAAGCACCGGCTCGGTCTCTTTCTTGTAGACCTCCCAGCGCTTACGGATCACCTTTTCGTCCGCATCGTCGATCCGGTTTTCCTTCAGTGCCCGGCGGCGGAGGCGTTCAAACATCGCTTCTTCATTAGAGCAGGTCAGGTGGATGACCTTGTAGACGTTGATGTGCTCGTCCATCAGTTTGGATTGCTCGACGGTGCGCGGGATGCCGTCGAGGATGAGCAGGTCGTCGTTGGGCTTGTAGATGCCCAGGGTGACGCGGGCGGCGATGTTCTTGGCCCACATCTTGACGGTGATTTCATCGGGGACCAGTTCGCCGCGCGAGGAGGTCTCGTAGAAGATCTTGCCGAGGTCGGAGTTGATATCGATGTTGCGGAAGACCTCGCCACAGGACATGTGGAAGAAGCCGGGGATTCGCCCGAGGATGTTGCCTTGGGTGCCTTTGCCCGCGCCGGGGGCGCCGAAAAGGAGGATGGTCTTGTAGCGTTCGGGCATGGCAGGTCTCAAAGGGGCGTGGGGCGGTCTGGACGTGGGTGATGATTTTAATCATCGGCTCACATGCTGCATGGCTTGTCTTGATGGTTTTGACTGCTTAGAATGATTCCAAAGGTCAATTTACCATCAATCCCGCTCCCACGGGCTAAAAACAGGGATAAGATTCTGATATGAGCTTAAAACTCCCCATTTATTTAGATCACAACGCCACGACACCCATGGACCCGCGTGTGCTGGAAGCCATGCTGCCCTACTTCACCGAGAAGTTTGGCAACTCCGCCAGCCGAAACCACCAGTACGGTTGGGATGCGGAAGAGGGCGTGGACTACGCCCGTGAACAGGTTGGCAACCTCATCGGCGCGACCGCCAAAGAGATCGTCTGGACGTCTGGCTCGACCGAGTCGAACAACCTGGCCATCAAGGGTGTCGCCGACATGTACGGCAAGAAGGGCAACCACATCATCACCGCCGTCCACGAGCACAAGGCCACGCTCGACCCGGTCAAGCGTCTGCAGAAGCAAGGCTTCGATGTGACCTGGCTTGAACCTAACACCGACGGGATCATCACGGCGGAAGCGGTCGAAGCGGCGCTGCGTCCCGATACGATCCTCGTCACGATCATGTGGGCGAACAACGAGCTCGGCACGATCAACGAGATCCCCGAGATCGGCAAGATGCTCAAAGACAAGTACAGTGAGAAAGACAAGCCGATCTTCCACACCGACGCGACGCAATGGGTGGGCAAGATGCCGACCGATGTCGAGCGCGACAACGTGGACCTGCTCAGCGCGTCTGCTCACAAGATGTACGGCCCCAAGGGCGTCGGCTTCTTGTACGTGCGCCGTCGTCGGCCACGCGTGCGATTGACGCCGATCATTGATGGCGGCGGCCACGAGCGCGGCATGCGCTCAGGTACGCTGAACGTCACCGGCATCGTCGGCATGGGCGCGGCCTGCGAAATCGCGGGCAAAGAAATGGATACCGAGCAGCAGCGCCTGCTCAAAATGCGGACGCGACTGGAAGAGGGCATCCTTTCGAAGCTGCCCATGGCCGTGATCAATGGCCACCCCACCAAGCGTCTGCCCGGCACCTCGAATATCAGTTTCCCTTATGTCGAAGGCGAATCCATGATGATGGCGATCAAAGAGATCGCGGTGTCGTCGGGCTCGGCCTGCACCAGCGCGTCGCTTGAGCCGAGCTATGTGCTTAAAGCACTTGGCCTAGGCGACGAGATCGCGCACAGCTCGATCCGCTTCGGCATGGGCCGATTCACGACCGATGAAGAAATCGATTACACGATCGAAAAGGTCGTGAAGAACGTCCAGCACCTTCTTGACATGAGCCCGTTGTGGGAGATGGTCCAAGAAGGCATCGACATCAGCACGATTGATTGGGGTGCCCACTAAGCCAAGCACTCGGCGTGGAGACATAAGCTCCGACGCCCCCTACAATCAACCGATACAAATAGAACAAAGGAGCCAATCATGGCCTACAGCGAAAAAGTTATCGACCACTACGAAAACCCCCGCAACATCGGCACGATGGACAAAGCCGACCCCAACGTCGGCACCGGCGTCGTCGGCGCCCCCGAGTGCGGCGACGTCATGCGCCTACAGATCAAGGTGAACCCCGAGACCGGCGTCATCGAAGATGCCAAGTTCAAGACCTTCGG
>JARFRI010000089.1 GCA_029287335.1 Phycisphaera sp.
GTCCGCGAAGAGGACGCCCATCGTTACCTTAAAGATGTGTTAGCCAGCGTCAAACACACGAGCGGGCAGACGCGATGGGGGGCCGTGTGCCGGATCGATGAAGGCGCCCGAGTCGAGTCATGACCGCGTGTTATCCAAACGAATGACTTCAAAAAATAGAGCGCGCCATTCGCGCTCGTGCGGTTAACATGGCAGGACAAAGATCTGAAGGAGCTTGGTCTGTTGCGTTGTACTTACTCTTTCCTGAAGACGCTAGATATGGGGGCCATTTTGAAAAAGTTAATGCTGCTGGGCTGGGCGATCGCCGTTGTTGTGCTGTCGGTACACGCGACCGCGGATGACTTGCCGCCACGCGAATCGCTCGCATTCAAGGCGGTCTATGCGCAAGAACTCCCGGCCTCGGTTAATGATGTGAAGAAGGGGCCCGACGGCAAGGTCTGGCTCTTTTTGACATCGCCTAAGCAGTGGACGCTGGAGCAAGCCAAAGCGGTCGTCGAACGCGAGTTTGAACAGGACAACCCACAGATCATCGGGCTCGATCTGATTGGTTGGGGTCGTGATGGCTACGCGTGGTTCATCCCCGGTGGCTGGACACCCGAAGCGAAAGACAATCGGCTCATCGGCTACAACGGCCAGGCATGGATCGAGCACGACAACGCCAGGACGAACGTCGTCGCAGGTCCGGTGGTGATCGGGGAGGTCGAATTGTTTTCGGGGCGGTCGGGCTTGCTAACTCGTGATCGCGAGGGCTGGCGCAGGATGCTGGGGATCGACGGGACGATGGGTGCCGCAAGGATCGTTGCCGACCCAAGCGGGCAGAGCGCGGTGGTCCAATACGGCCATGAAGGACAGACCTATCGATTTCGCGATGGCCAACTCGTGCAGCTGTTTGATGGCACGGAGATCAAGGGTGAGACCAAGGGCTTGGTGTCCAGCCGATACGGCGTGTTCACCTGCCTTGAAAAGAAACTGATCCATCTCGCCCCGCCGGACGACCAAGCAGGCTATCAAGCACTCGTCGCGAAACTAAAGCCACTGATTGAAGCGCTCCGTGAGGCCGAACCTGAAGATCGCGAGGCGGCGATGGCAGCCATCGTGGCCCTGGGCGCTAAGGCATACGAACCAACGAAGGCGGTCAGTAAAAATGAGCAAGACCCCGAGATGCGGTTGCTACTCAAGCGTGTGCTGCTGAAGATGGAAGCGGGTGATGCCAAGCAAGCCCCGGCAGATGGCGAGGCGATCGCCGAGGGTTTGCGCATCGAACAGTTCGAGCCGGAGGAGATCACGTTTGTCCATCAATTGGAGACCGGGCATGTCTTGATGGGCGTGGTGTCGGGTCGTGATGTGCAAGAGAACGTGGCGCTTGAGCCCGGCCTGCTGGTGATCCCGCCCAAGGACAAGCCGTACTACATCGTTGATCAGTTCGTGATCAATTGTGCGCTGCATCACGAGTTGCTGTCGCCCTGGGATACGCCGCGACACCGGGTGATCCGCCTATCGGAGGATGTCTTCATACTCCCTGGCCACCAGGGTTCGCGGATCACGCGCCGCGGGAAAGGTACGCAAACATGGGAGCCCAACCCGCCCCTGCGGCTGGACCTCAAGCAACGCACACTCCAGGCCGCGGCGGACGAGTTACTGCTGGCGATCGATGAACAGGGCCGACGCTTCGTCGCGCATCAGGGCAGTTCCTATCGCTTCGGCTACAGCGGGATCGAAGTGATCACGCCGGGCCTGCCCGATGATCGGCAGTACCTTGACCTTGGCGAGCCGATCCATCTTGATGCACGGTCGCACGGCTGGGGTGGGCTGGGGCGCAGCGCGAATGTCACAGTCGATGAGAACGGGTTCTTGTACGCCGTTACAAAAGACGGCGGGCTACAGCGGTATGACGGCAAGCGTTGGTCGCTGGTCAAAGGCACCGAATTGGCCCGAGCAAACCGCTTAATGTTTGTCGGGCCACGCGGCGCGGTCGTCTTTGAGACCGGCACGTCGGCCAGGCTGGTGATCGACGGCGAAGTCCACGTCGCAGAAACGCTCGAAGCATTAATTGAAAGCGAGTACCCGCGATTTGTCGAGCACTTCAAGGCCGGCTCGCTGCTCGTCTCGCCGGAGTTTGGGCAATTGATCGCGGACAACGCGGGGAACATCTGGCTCCGCCTTCGGCACACCGTTAAGGCCTTCGACGGTAAAAGCTGGATCAAAGAAGACAATGACAAAATCGCCGCAAGCCAAAAACGCAGCCGATACCGCTTCATGGCCTCAGTCGATGGCGGGGAATCGATCTATATCACGAACCTGATCGCGAACCCGCCGCTGTCGTACTACGCCAAGGTGCTTGATGGCCGGATCATCTATACCGATGCGCCCCATGGCCAGCCCGCCTACCCGACGGTGAAAAATATCCGTGATGATTCAGGGACGCTGTGGGTCGCCAATGCCTCGCGTTTTGAAGCTGCATGGCAACACATGGCCGTCCGGGTCAAGCCCGGTCAAGAGGCGTTGCGCATCGCCGAACATGGCTACCCGGTCCTGTCCGACGGCGGCGGCAATGTGGTCCTCTTCAACGCCCCGGCCCTGAAACCCGACCAACGCGAGATCACCATCGTCCGCGACGGCAAGGTCGTGCATCAATTGGATGGGTCGGCGTTGACTCAACGCGGCGAAATGGCGAGCGATAAGCCCGGCTCGCTGTATGGGTTGGGCGACCGGGGTCTGGCGCACTTCACCGCTCAGTTGCCGGACGGGCATCCCTACGACTATCAGCCATCCACGTTTTACTACTACGAAAACAAAGAACGCTTCACGTACCTCTACGCCTCGCCGCTCGGGTTTGTCGCGATGATCCGACAGGATCAGGAAGACCTGTACTTGCATGTGCTCGACCTGCCGCTGAAACCCAGATCGCCACTGGCTGAGCGGCTTCAGACCCAGGCGATGAAGCTCCTGGATGATCACCAGGGCAACGCCGTCCGCGAGCCACTGGCCAATTTATTTCAAGACGTCCCGCCGCAGTTACAGGTCCAGATCCTCATCCCGCTGATTGATTACAAAACGGACCAAGGCCCAGATACGTATGGCAGAGATGCCGTCATCGATCGCCTGGGTGAATTGTGGGAGGCGTCGCTGCCCCACGTGTTGAAGCTGCTTGATCATGAATCAACAAGCAAGCGAGCCTGCGGTGCGATGGTCGTGCGCGAGATGTGGTTTAAGAATCAGGGGCTGGATCACATGCCCTGGATTGAGCCAACCGCGCCGAAGCTGGCCAAGCTGCTGGCAGACGATCCGTCGAAGGCGGTCCGGCTTGAGGCGGCCCGTGCGCTGGGGAGTTTTGACGAAAAGGCGGGGGATCATGTCGATGCACTGCTCTCGGCGTTGGTCGACGACGATATCGATCTAAGTCGGATGGCGCTCTCAGCGATCAGCGATGTTGGACCTGACGCATGGCTTGCGGTGCCGATCCTGACACAGATCGTCAAGGAGCCGGGGCAAATGACGCGCTGGATCGCGGCCGAAGCGCTGCAGGTGATGGGACCGGCGGCGCGCGATGCCGGGCCGACCTTACTCGAAGTGGCGGCGGACCCGGCGGTCTTTGATGGCAAGTCCTACGTCGGCGATGCGCTGTTTTGGATCGGCGAGAAAGCCAAGTGGGACATCGACCCCAAAGTCCTGGCCCAGGCGATCCGCCATGGTGACTCGGGCGGGCCGGCCTATCTTGCGGGCGAGTTTAGGGTTCAGGACCTGGGCGTCGCGGTGGCGCTGGCCGAGGCACTGGACGTGACCAATGGTCGTGACGCCTACGAGGCAAACATCGCCGCCAACGCACTGGTGCAGTTGAACCCCACGAACGAGCTAATACACGACTACCTCAAAGAACTGGCGCAGAGTGACCGGGTCCATGCGCAGGCCTTAGCGG
>JARFRI010000105.1 GCA_029287335.1 Phycisphaera sp.
GTGGGCTCGGAGATGTGTATAAGAGACAGGTCGAGGCCCGGCCGTCGCAGTAGCCCCCGCAAATTCGCACGCGACACCGGCAATAGAAAAGTCGTATGAAAGCGGGTGAAGAGATTCGAGCGCTCAACATTCGCCTTGGAAAATCCACTGGATGCCTCGCTCTAAACACTTGAAAACCCTTGTTTTAATGGTGATTCGTAAATAAGTATCGAGTAACGACCAAACGAATGGAGTGCCGGGATGATCAGCAAAGCGAAGATAACAAAGAAGAACGTACTCGGTGGCGAGTTACAGCCATGCTGCTGCGACCCGATGACAGGTTTCTTTAGGGACGGCTATTGCCGCACCGGTGACACCGACCAAGGCCGTCACGTCGTGTGTGCTCAAATGACGGCCGAGTTCCTGAACTTCACCAAGAAGCGTGGCAACAACCTGTCAAGCCCGCATCCTGAATACGATTTCCCGGGACTCGACCCCGGCGACCGCTGGTGCCTGTGCGTCCTGCGCTGGAAAGAAGCTCAGGATCATGGCGTCGCCCCGCCGGTCGTCTTGGAGGCTTGTGACGAAGCGGCGTTAAGTGTTGTGCCGCTGGACACGCTCAAGGCTCATGCCCTTGAGTAAACCGCCCCGCGAGCGGCGTGGCTCAGCGAGGGCAGCTTCCCGGGGGCTTGATCGTCATACATGTACTACGAATTGCATCTGCGGCAGATACTTCCCTCAGCATACTGACCACTTGTTTGGGCCAACTCGATCGAGCGACTAGGCGAGCTTATAAAATTCTTCCCAGCCCTTTCGTGGGGGGTGGCCTTTGAGTAGTTCGTTGGCTCGGGCGTTGTTGGTGATCGTTCTTGTCTTGGCGTCGAATTTGAGATCTTCGCCGAGGCGTTGAGCGATGCAGCCGAGCATGAACACCTGCGTCAGCGGTCCGGCCACGGCGAAGGACGCGTTGCAATACGGGTCGAGGCCGGCGGCGGCTTTCAGGAAGTTGTCCATGTGATTGGTGGACGTTTCACTTTTGGCCGAGTCGGGAAGGTTTGCCGAGACTTCCTGTTGCTTGTCTCCGCCGACGATCTTGAGGCCTGCATTATGCGTGCCGCCGACAAAGGTCAGGTCGTCGCTGTAGATGGCCTTGCCGCACTTGGGGATGTCCACGCCTTCTTCGGTGGTTGGGCGATTGTTCACGCCGTCAAACCAGTTGATGGTCATCTCGGGCATGCCGGGGCCGCGCTCGGGGAAGTCAAAGGCGATCGTCGTGCCGTGCGGGTAGATGAAGTCGTTTGGCTTGATGATTTTCTCGGCGCGGATCGTGTGCGGCAGGTCGAGTTTGAGGAATCGGTGGACGGTGTCCAGCGTGTGCGGGCCCCAGTCACCAAACGCACCGCAGCCGTAGTCATACCAGCCACGCCAGTTGCCTGGGTCGAACTTGCTGTTGTAAGGATGCATCGGCGCGGTTGTCGCCCAGGCATCCCAGTTCATGCCTTCGGGCATTGCTTCGGCTTCAGGGAAGCCCTTGACGTCGCCCCATGGGTGCCAACGCCGGCCCTTGTTCATGCAGGCGTCGACCTTGCGGACGTTCTTGATGACGCCGTTGTCCACCCACGATTGGAACTGCAGGCGTTGTCCGCTTGAATGGCCTTGATTGCCCATCTGGCACATCACCCCGTACTTCTTCTCGGCGGCCATCAACAGTTCACACTCTTCAAAGGTGTGAGCAAGCGGCTTTTCGACGTAGACATGGATGCCCATCGACATCGCGAGCATCGCAATGGGGAAGTGAGAGTGATCGGGCGTGCCGATCGTACACGCATCAATCTTGTCTCCCATTTTCTCGAACATCACGCGGAAATCATCGAAGATCACCGCGTCGTCACACTTGCCCTTCTGCTTGTTCTTGAAACCCTCGGCCCGAGACGGCACCACGTCGCAAAGTGCAACGCATTGCGTCAGTTCATGGCCAACGGCCTCAGCACCGATCTTGCCCCCGCGGTTTGCACAGCCGATGACCGCCAGATTCAACTTATCGTTCTTCGCGACCGCCCCGTTGGCGTAACCCGGCAGGAACGCCGCTGCGGCGGAGAGTGCAACGGAGTGCTTCAACAATTCACGGCGATTAAGTCGGCTCATGGCTTTTCCTTTGGGTCAATGGCGGGAATGGATGGCGTGTGTTGAATGACACGCCTCAGATAGTCAAGCGAAGGTAAAGGTTAGCGCGTCTCCAAAGGCCCAAAAGAACTTTGGTAGTTCTACCAGTGTTTCAGGGCCTTCAGGTCACGCTGCCCGAAGCAGGCGGTTTCACGTATGTGGTGATTGACCATGTGTTTAGATTATAAAGCGGGTGAAGAGATTCGAACTCTCGACATTCGCCTTGGGAAGGCGACGCTCTACCACTGAGCTACACCCGCGTCGGCCCTAAGCCACTGCGTTATGTGATCTTACATAGGGCCCGATTGGCGGGCAAACGATCACAGCAGGCCGATTGCACTGTTTTTGATCGCCTCTGTGCCTCGTACAGTCACATTCGTATGACCGGCGGCGATTCTTGGTAAACTGTTCGGCTCGATACACCCCGCCCAAGCACCGACACATATATGACGACTGACTCTACCGACATGCCCGATCCCGATGGGGACGAGGCAACGAATGTTCGCTTTACTGATCTGGCCCTGCCCCAGCGGCTGCTCGATGCACTGGAGGAGGACGGCTACACCGAACCTTCGCCGATCCAGGCAGCGATCATCCCGCCCCTGCTCGCGGGTCGTGATGTGATCGGCCAAGCGCAGACCGGCACGGGTAAGACCGCCGCGTTCGCCCTGCCGATCCTCGCGCAACTTGCCGCCGACCATGAATCCGGACACAAGCACCCCAGCGGACCGTCGGTCCTGATCCTCACGCCGACCCGTGAGTTGGCGATCCAAGTCGCCGACGCCCTGGCCAAGTACGCGCGCAAGCTCTCGCACATCGACGTCTTAGCGGTCTACGGCGGCGCGGACTTCCGTGGCCAGGCCATCCCGCTGAAGCGCGGCGTCGATATCGTCGTGGGCACACCGGGCCGGGTCATGGACCACATGCGTCGCAAGACGCTGGACGTCAGCAATATTCGGACGCTCGTGCTCGACGAGGCCGACGAGATGCTGCGCATGGGTTTTGTCGAGGATGTGGAGTGGGTGCTGAGCGAAACGCCGCCGGGCCGACAGGTCGCGTTGTTCTCCGCGACGATGCCCGGTGCGATTCAGGCCATCGCCGAACGACAGCTCGACAACCCCGAGCGCATCAAAATCGAAGGCGGCAGCAAGACCGCCGACACCGTCCGCCAGCGCTACTGGCGTGTTGAAGGCATGACCAAGGTCGATGCGCTATGCAGGCTGCTGGCCCATGAGCCGGTCGACTCGGCGCTCGTCTTCGTCCGCACGCGCGAAGCCACCGCAAGCCTGGCCCGACACCTCCAGGACGCCGGCTACCCCGCGGCACCCCTGTCCGGCGACATCGCCCAGAGCCAACGCGAACGCACCATCAACGCCCTGCGCAAGGGCAAGCTCAAGCTCGTCGTTGCCACCGACGTCGCGGCGCGCGGCATCGACGTCAAGAGCATCTCCCACGTCTTCAACTTCGACGTCCCCGAAGACACCGAGGCCTACATCCACCGCATCGGCCGAACCGGCCGCGCCGGCCGCACCGGCGAAGCGATCCTCTTCGTCGAAAACCGCCAACGCCGACTGCTGCAAAACATCGAGCGCGCGACCGGGTCGACCATCGAAAAGATGGACATGCCCTCGGCCGAGGACATCCACCTCCTCCAACTCGATCGTTTCGCCGAGCAACTCAAGGAACGCGTGGCCTACAAAGGCAAGACGCCTAAGCCCGCCGCACTGCGTGGGTTCATCGAGCAGATCTGCCTCGACACTGGGCGGGATGCCATTGATATCGCTGCGTATCTCGTCGGGCCGGCGATGAAGAGCACGGTCGGCATCGTGCCAACAACAAGTGCCGACAACACCACCCCGCACACCCCAAGCGATCGAACACCGCCGCGTGCCGCCCCCACCAGCTTCAAGCCCCTGCCGGGCAAGGTCGAGAAGTACCGCGTCGCGGTCGGCGGTGACGACGGCGTCGAGCCGGGCAACCTGGTCGGCGCGATCGCCAACGAAGCGGGCATCGATGGCAAGTCCATCGGCAGCATCCGCATCTTTAAGGCCTACAGCACGGTCGAACTGCCCGCGGGCATGCCGGACAACGTGCTGAAGCTGCTACAGAACACAAAGGTCAAAAACAAACCGCTTCGGATGCAGCTCTTCAAGCCCGGCTCTTGGTCGGCCCCAAGTACCGACGCCAAGCCATCGCCGACCAAGCCAGCATCAGCCAAACCCGCGCCAACCAAACCCAAAAAATTCGCCAAGACTGCGAAGCCCGAAAAGGCCAGCACCCACCGCAAGGGTCCGTCCAAGCCCAATACAAAAACGGCCGCGAAGGCCAACAAGAAAAAGTCTGCCAAGGCAGCGGGCAACAGCATCCTCAAGAATAAGACCAAGGTAAAGTTCAAGGCCAAGCCAAAGGCTAAGGCCAAACCAAAGTCGAAGTAGCGTGGGTAAAATCACCCGACCAGCCAATACGGTTTAGATACCCACAACGCGCACCGCCTGTTTTTTTGAAACTTCATCATGGCAACACTCCTCAATGCCCGCGGCCTGTCCAAGACCTACGGCACACACACCCTGTTCTCCAACATCGTCATCGGGCTGGTCGAAGGCGACCGGCTCGGTTTGATCGGTCCCAACGGCGCGGGTAAATCCACCCTGCTGAAAATGCTCGCCGGACTCATTGAGATCGACGAGGGCGAGATCACCCGCCGCCGCCAACTCTCGTTCGCCTACGTCGCCCAGGACGACCCGTTCGAACCCGACGCCACACCGCTAAACACCGTCGTGCAGTCGCTCACGGATCTGAATGAACCGGACCACCACGCGCTGGACGACGAGACCCGCGCCGCGATCACCCTGTCTCAGTTGGGCTTCACGGATTTAGATCAGCCGATCGGCACGCTCTCCGGCGGCTGGCGCAAACGACTATCCATTGCCTGCGCGATCGTGCGCGAGCCGCAAGTGCTCATGCTCGACGAGCCGACCAACCACCTGGACCTCGAAGGCGTGCTCTGGCTTGAGCAGTTCGTCAAGCAGGCGGAGATGGCCGTCGTCTGCATCACCCACGACCGTACGTTTCTCGAAAGCACCGCCAACCGCATCATCGAACTGTCGACCGCTTATCCCGACGGGTCGTTCGAGGTCAAAGGCAACTACTCCGACTTTGTTCGCCGTAAAGAAGAGTTCCTCGACGCGCAACAAGCCCAGCAAACCGCCCTGGCCGGGAAGGTGCGCCGCGATACTGCCTGGCTTCGGCAAGGCATCCAGGGCAGGCAGACGCGCAACAAAACACAAGTCGCCGCGAGTATGGCCAGGCAGGACGATCTCAAATCGCTACAGGGCCGCAACACCGCGACCGGCAAAAGCGCGGGCGTCAGTTTCCAAGCCAGCGAACGCAAGACCCGCAAGCTGCTCGACGCCCAGGGCATCGGCAAATCGCTGGGCGGCAAACAACTCTTCAGCGACCTGGACCTCACCCTATCGCCGGGCATGCGCCTTGGCCTGCTCGGCCCCAACGGCTCGGGCAAGACGACGCTCATGCGCGTGCTCACCGGCGAACTGGCACCCGATACCGGCAGCATCACCCCGGCCGACAAGCTGCGCATCGTCAACTTCACCCAGCACCGCGAGGAACTGGACCCCAAAGAAAACCTCCGCGATGCGCTCTGCCCCGTCGGCGACACCGTCTACTTCGGCGATAAGACCATGCACGTCTCCGCATGGGCCAAGCGTTTCCTCTTCGACCCCGCCAAGTTCCGCACCTCCGTCGGCGACCTCTCCGGCGGCGAACAAGCGCGCATCCTCATCGCCCGGCTCATGCTCCAGCCCGCAGACCTGCTCATCCTCGACGAGCCCACCAACGACCTGGATATCCCCACGCTCGAGGTCTTGGAAGAATCCCTGGCCAACTTCCCCGGCGCGATCGTGCTCGTGACGCACGACCGGTTCATGCTCAGAAGGCTGTCGACCGAGCTCATCGCGTTCGACGGTGAAGGCACCGCCAAGCCCTACGTCAGTTACGAGCAATGGGAAAACGATCAGATCGCCGGCTCCAACAAGCAAGCGGCCCCGCCCGCAGCAAAAGAACGCAACGATGCCAAGCCCGCGTCATCGAACGCACCGGCCAGCACTGCCACATCGACCAAGAAGCTGAGCTACAAGTTGCAGCGCGAATTAGATCAGATCGAGGAAACGATCCTCGCGGCCGAGACCGAGCGCGATGCCTTGCAACAACAAGCCGCCGACCCAAAGGTGATGGCCGACCATTCCAAACATGCAGCGGTCTGCGATCGACTCGGCAAGGCTCAAGATCGCATCAGCCAACTCTACGAACGCTGGACCGAACTCGAAGCGATGTGAGATGTTCCCGTTTTCGATCGCGTATGCCTAAAGCTCCCGGCGCAAGCCAGGAGCAGGGATAAGCGGGCTTGCAGGAAACGGTCGAGGCTTTTTATACGGATCCCGTTTTGAATCTGCGCACTGCGATGATTCGATGGTGCCGTGGGGGAGGCGCGGGGCCCGGCCCCCTACGGAAAAAAAATGTATAGGCGTGGGCGGCGCCCCGCCCTGGACACCGCACCCACAGCGCAAAA
>JARFRI010000151.1 GCA_029287335.1 Phycisphaera sp.
TCAGCTCCGCAACCTGCTCTTCCGCGACTCGATGTTCACCATCGGGATCATGACCCTGATCGCGGGCATCTTCGCGCTGCTCGTCGCGACAATGCTCCAAGCCCTGCGCGGCGTCCCGATCTTCGGCAATGAATCCATCGAGGGGTTCAAGGCCGCTAATCAGCTCTACCGAGGTTTCTTCACGCTGCTCAATACTGCCATCTTCGCGGTCCCGCTGGGCTACGTGCTGCTCAGGATGCGGCCGATGTGGGGATTCAGCGGGAGAGGGTCGCGGTGAGTTAGCCGGCGGGCTTGTCCCGCCGCTGGATTACTGTTGCCTAAACACCGCCAGCGGCGGGCTTGTCCCGCCGACTAATGATGTTGCTTCACTTGTCCCTGTAGCCATCCGGGTTGTTCTTAAACCACGTCCAGGCATCCGCGACCATCTGCTTGATATCCGTACACTTGGCCTGCCAGCCCAGTTCGTTCTTGATCTTGCTGGGGTCGGCGTAGAGCATCGGCGGATCGCCCGGACGCCTGGGACCCATCTCTGCGGGGATGGCATGGCCGGTGACTTCACGGCCCGCTTCGATGATCTGCATCACGGTGCTGCCCGTGCCGGTGCCGAGGTTATAAAAGCGTTGGTCGCCGTCGTTGAGCGCATTCATGACGACCACGTGTGCATCGACCAGGTCGTTGACATGGATGTAGTCACGGATGCACGTGCCGTCGGGCGTGTCGTAATCGTCCCCAAAGATCTTCATCTTCGGCACCTTGCCTAAGGCGCAGTTGAGTACGACCGGGATGATGTGGCTTTCGGGGTTGTGGTCTTCGCCGATGATGCCGTTGGGGTCCGAGCCAGCAACATTGAAGTAACGCAGCGCCGCAAAGCCGAAGCCCTCGCTCGCGTTTGCGTAGTCGGTCAGCGCCCGCTCGGTCATCAGCTTCGACCAGCCGTACGGGTTGATCGGGATCTGAGGCATGTCTTCGGTGATGGGCATGGAGGCCGGCTCGCCATAGGTCGCACAGGTCGAGCTGAAGACGATGCGTTTGACCCCGGCTGCGTCCATCGCGCGGAGCAGGCTCACCGAGCCCGCGGTGTTGTTGTCGTAATAGCGCAGCGGGTATTGGACCGACTCGCCGACTTGTGCGAGAGCGGCGAAGTGGATCACGCCTTCAATCGCGTTGTCTCGCAACGCTTTCGTGACGAGTTCAGTATCGCGCAAGTCGGCCTGAACAAATTGCGCCTTACCCGCCGATGCGTTTTCGACCGCAGCGCGATGGCCTATGTCCAGGTTGTCCAGGACGGTGACGCGGTAGCCGTCGTCGGTCAATCGCTTCACGCAATGCGAGCCGATGTAGCCCGCGCCGCCGGTGACAAGAATATTTTTCAACGTAGATGCTCCAGTAGGATTTCAATTCGTCAATCGTGATGATAAAGCGGTCGGTCTATTCTTTCCTGCCTTGGACGCGATCGACCAGTAGCGTGGTGCCCAGCCCGAGCACGATCAGGCCAAGCGACCCAGCGATCTGGATACCGGTAGGCGTGAAAAACTCGGTGGGCAGGTCCTCGGCTTCGATCGGCTGACCCGACTCGGCGTAGACCCAAATCGGTTCGTCTGATCCCTCGATCCGCTCAGCGGGTATTGCGAAGGTGATCGCTTGCCCTTTGATAACTTGGCCCTCGGCCGGCTCGATGCTTTGCTGAAACGGCCAGAGCCCAACGACCGCGCCGACGAGCAGGCCCAACAAGACGCCGAGCGTTGCTTTTTCAAAGTGGTGTAGCAGCCAGCGCAGCAAATTGCTCACACCGACGACGCCAATGACCACGCCCAGGCCGACCGGCAGGATGACCGTCAGCCCAAGGTCGGTGAGGGTCGCCATATCGAACTCGCCGACGACGGGTAGTGCGCCTTTAAACGCGCTGATGCCAGCGAGGATCGGAACGTAGACGCCCAGTACGAGCAGCAGATACCCACCGCTGACCCCGGGCAGGATCATGGCCGAGGCCCCGGCGATCCCCGCAAGCAGTAAGAAGATAAAGCCATCGCGATGCACATCACCGGTCGCGCCCGAGGACTGTGCGATCGCCAGGACCGCCATCGCAACGAAGCCGATTGCCGCACCGATCCACGCGGCGTGCATGCCGCTTGGCGTATCACTGCCCTTGTCATGCTCGGGCAAGTCCGCTGCGGTAGGGTGCTTGATCAATCGCCAGACGACCGGCACGCCGCCAAGCGTCAGGCCGATGAAGATCGAGTACATGACCCAGCGGTGATCGACAACCAGCGTCTTGACGATGCCAGCCAGTAGGAAGATGGCGAAGGCGGCCGCGAGGACGACGCTGCCTAAGACAATGATCGAGGCACGTTTGAACTTGAGTGTCGTGACCTCGCCGATGGCTTCGATAAAACGAGGGTAGACCCCGGCCGCCAGCAGCATGGTCCCGCCGCTGATGCCCGGCACGAGGTTGGCCAATCCCATCAATACGCCACCCATGCCGCCACGGATGGCGAGCCCGCCGAGGTTGGCCGTGTCGTTTTTCACGTGTGAACCTTCGGAACCGTCGCTTGGGGCATGTGGGTCTACGGTCTGCTTATCCTGACTCATGCTGGTCATATCGGCCAATTCGCTAGCCGATCGCGAGGTTCAGCCAGCTGCATTTTCAAAGCTGACCAGGCGTCACGCTTTATCGCCATTACATCTGTAATGGGTATAATGACGAACGTCTCTACTCATGTGAAGGAAACACCCGTGGCTGGCGGAAACGCTTGGCCGAGTGTCTCTTTAACCTAAAACGTCATACTTTTCATGCCTAAAGCACGCCTCATCCCGATCTGCCTGACGGTTGTGTTTTTGTGCGCCTGTGGCCGATCTGATCGGACGCAGGAGCAACAAGACATCACATCTGTCGCGGACAAGCCAGCCGTCGCAGCGGCCGAGAAACTCAGCTACAACCGCGATATCCGCCCGATCCTTTCGGACAAATGCTTCGCCTGCCATGGCCCAGACAGCGCCGCACGCGAGGCCGACCTGCGGCTGGACACAACCAAAGACGGCGACGATCACGACGGTGCCTACTTCGCCATCACGCCCGGCGACCCGGAAGCCAGCGAACTGGTCAGCCGGATCTTCTCCAAGAAGTCGGGCAAGATGGGTGTCATGCCGCCGGTGTCGTCTAACCTCGAACTCACCGATGAAGAAAAAGAAAAGTTGGTTCGATGGATCGAGCAGGGTGGCGAGTATGAAGCCCACTGGTCCTTTGAGTCGTTGCCTCAAAGGGTCGAGGTGCCGGAGGTTCAAAATGAGCCGTGGGTCCGTGATCCGATCGATCGTTTTGTGCTCGCCCGCCTCGAAGCGCAAGAGAGGACGCCCAGCAAAGAGGCTTCGCGTGAGCGTTGGCTGCGCCGGGTGACGTACGATCTGACGGGTCTGCCGCCGACGGTCGAGCAGGTGCAGGCTTTCCTTGCCGATCAAAGTGGCGATGCTTACGAGCGCGTCGCCGATCGGCTGCTTGCTTCACCACACTTTGGCGAGCGGATGGCGGTGCCTTGGCTGGACATGGCTCGTTATGCCGACACGTATGGTTACTCTGTGGATGGTTTCCGCATGTCCTGGCCATGGCGCGACTGGGTAGTCAAAGCCTTCAACGACAACCTGCCTTACGACCAGTTCCTGACATGGCAACTCGCTGGCGACCTCTTGCCCAATGCGACGCGTGAGCAGCAACTCGCCACCGCGTTTAATCGTTTGCACCGCATGAACGCCGAGGGCGGGGCGATCCCTGAAGAGTGGCGTAACGAAAGCGTCGCCGACCGGCTGCACACCTTCGGCACCGCGTTCATGGGGATGACCCTGGAGTGTGCCCGCTGCCACGACCACCGCTACGACCCGATCTCGCATGAAAACTATTACGAGATGTTCGCCTTCTTTAACAGCATTGATGAGTCGGGCACCGCCGAATTCAAACGCCCGGACATCATCCCGCCGCCGTCAATGTTGCTGCCAAGTGCCGATCAACAGAAACAATTGCAGGACCTGGTACAGGCACAAGAGCAATCGCATCAACGTCTCGCATCATTGTCGGTCGAGCGCGACGCCGCATTCAAAGCCTGGCTCGCATCGGACAAGATCGAGCCGGTGATCCCCGGTCTCATCGGTGATTACGGCTTTGATTCAGTGGATGGCGACAAACTGATCAACCGCGTTGACGGCGGCAAGCCAGGCTCGATCGGTCAGCACGAATCGACGCACAAGCCCAAGCTGGAACAGGGCGTTGACAACCAGGCCCTGCTCTTTGATGGTGACAACTTCGCAGCGCTGCCCGGTATGGCGGATATCGATCGATGGACACCGTTTACGGCTGCGCTTTGGTTCAAGGTGGACGAGTTGGACGAGGGCGCACCACGTGTGATCGCTAAACGCACGTCAGGCACCGACGTCGGGCCTTACGGCTTCGACCTGATGCTTGACCATGGGAAGGTGATGGCCCGTGCGTATCGGCACTGGCCGGGCAACGCGATCGGCGTGCGGACCGGCAGCGTGGTGAAGCCCGGGCAGTGGGTCCATGTCGTCTGGCGTTACGACGGCTCAAGCCAAGCCAGTGGTTTGTCGCTTTCCATCAACGGCGAGGTCGCTGATCTGGAAGTCGTGCGCGACGGACCACTACTGAAGACTGTCGGCACCGGCAGGCCGTTTGGCCCATCCGCCAAGGAACTCATCATCGGCCAACGCTTTCGCGATCGCGGCCTGTCCGACGGCATGGTCGACGAGGTCAAGCTCATCCGGCGCGCGGTGTCAGATGTCGAAGCCAAGCACTTGTTCGACGGCAAAGCACTTGCGCAAGCCATCGAAACGGGCGACCAATCGGCGCTTCGGGACTACTACTTCTCTGCGATCGATCCGCCGATGCGTGAGGCACAGGCCAAGCTGACCCAGGCACGCGAGCAGTTCGTCAAGCACGAGAACACGATCCCCGAGATCGCGGTCATGCGTGAGATGCCGCAGCCTAGGCCGGCCCATCTCTTGGCCCGCGGGTTATATAACGCCGAGCGCACCGAAGACAACCGCGTCCAGCGGGATGTGCCTGAGGCCATCGCACCATGGAACGCAGATTTGCCACGCGATCGCCTCGGCCTGGCGAAGTGGCTCACCCAGCCTAACCACCCACTCACTGCCCGCGTCGCGGTCAATCGTCTTTGGCAGATGTGCTTTGGCTCAGGACTCGTCGCGTCGATCGACAACTTCGGCGCACAAGGTAGTTTGCCCACTCACCCGGATTTACTCGACAACCTCGCGGTCAGCTACATCCAATCGGGCTGGGACACCAAGGCGATGCTCAGACGGATCGTGCTCAGTGCGACGTATCGGCAGGATTCTTCAACCACGCCTGAACAATGGAAAAGCGACCCGAACAACGAATTATTTTCACGCGGCCCGGCCAGGCGGTTGGACGCCGAAATGATCCGCGATACCGCGCTGAGCACGTCGGGCCTGCTTGTCCGCAAGCAGGGCGGCGCACCGGCCTACCCCTACCAGCCCAATGGCTTATGGAAAGAAGTCAGCGGCGAAACCTACAAGCAGGGCAAAGGCGAGTCGTTGTATCGGCGATCGCTGTACACGGTTTGGAAACGCGCGGTGCCGATGCCGAACATGATGGCTTTTGATACACCGACACGCGAGGCC
>JARFRI010000157.1 GCA_029287335.1 Phycisphaera sp.
TACGAGATGGAATTGTTCGTCTCGTGGGCTCGGAGATGTGTATAAGAGACAGACATAGGGCAGCCCGCTGAAGACCGTGACGATTACCGTGGCGTAGATGAGGATGTCGCGGGGCATCTTCAGCTTGTCCGCGAACTGAAACTCTGAATCCATCAGATACACAATCAATAACACGACGGGCACCACGATCGACTGCAGGACCATCTTCAGCTTGCCCCAGATGTTGGCGCCGAACTTGTGGCCGCTGCCTTCGAGCTCGCCACGGATGCCGGTGACGAGTAGTTCTCTTGAAAGGATGACGACGAGCATCCACGGGTAAAACCCGCTGACCTGAGTCGAGGTGAGTTTGGCCAGGCCATCTTCCGACACCCAGTCGTACACGCCGAAGCCCGGCCCGGCCAGGAAACACAGCGCACCGAGCACCAAGACCTTGTCGCAGAACGGGTCCATGATTCGGCCGAACTTTGATTCGACGTGCCACTTCCGCGCGTAGTAGCCGTCCATGGCATCGGTAATCGCCGCAGCGATGAACAGCCCGATCGCTGGCAGCAGCAGAAAGTATCGCTCGTGGTCGAACTTATAGTACGCCAGGATCACGAAGAAGCCCGCCGCGAGGACGAGGCGGAGCATTGTCAAGAGGTTCGGGATATTTTTGCGTTCGAGCATGGTCGTCAGCATCGTACCGCATGCCATCGCATGAAGTTGTGTAGGAATAGCCCGCAGCTAACAGCTGCGCGGATCAGTACGAGAGCGCTCGTCCGCGCAGCTGTTAGCTGCGGGCTATTGTTGCGGTTCTGTTGAATATTGACTTGCCACCGCCAACCCCGCCAGTCGGCCGGTACACCAGGCCCACTGGAAGTTGTACCCGCCGATTCGGCCATCGACGTCGAGGATCTCGCCGCAGAGGTACAGCCCGTCACAGGTCTTGCTGGCCATCGTCGCGGTCTGCACCTGCGTCATCGGCACGCCGCCCGCAGTGACCTCCGCGAACTTGTAGCCCCGATCCCCAACCACCGGCAGGGGAAGGGCGGTCAGCGCGTGACAAATCGCCTTGCGGTCTTCCTTGTTCAAATGCGCCAACGGCAAATCAAAGTCGATGCCCAGGTGTCGATCCAGCAGGGCCTCGGCAAAGCGCTCGGGGAACCGCCGTTTGAGCATCGAACTGACCGAGCGGGTCGGGTGTTTTTTTGCCAGATCGAGGAACGTCTGGTCGAGTTCATCGAAGGTCATGTCCGGGCAGAGGTTGGCGGTGAGCTTGCGGGGGGCGTGCTCGGGGTAGTCGCGGAGGTGTCGGGAGATATCCATCGCGGCCGGCCCGGTGATCCCGAAGTGTGCCAGCAGCATCGGGCCGGCCTGTCGGTAGAGCGCTTTGCCGGTCTTGCCCGACAAGGTGAGTTCGACATCGAGCGTGATGCCGGAGAGTGTGGTCAGCCAATTGTTGTCTTGCAGGACCAACGGCACCAGCGCGGGCCAGGTCTCCGTGACGGTGTGGCCCAGGTGCTTGGCGAGGTTGTAACCAAACCCATCGGACCCACTGTCGGGCAGGGCCTTGCCGCCGGTAGCGAGGATGACGCGGTCGGCGACAAGCGGCATCGCGTGATCGATCTGAATCACGAAGCGATTCGATTCATCGCGCTGCACCTTCAACACCCGGCACTCTTTACGCAGCTCCACCCCGGCGTGGTGGATGGCTTTGAGCAGCGCATCGAGCACCGTGCGAGATGAGTCGGTCGTGGGGAACAGCTTGCCGGTGTCTTCGCGTTTGAGTTCGACATCAAGCCCCCGGAAGAATTCGGTTGTCTCTGACACTGAAAAAGATTTCAGGATTTTCTTGACGGTGTTGTTGGACGTCCCGCCGAAGTAGTCGGCCGAGTTCACGACATCGTGCGTGACATTGCACCGCCCCCCGCCGGCGATGAGGATCTTCGCGCCGATTTTCTTTGCGCCGTCGAGCAGGACGATCTTCGTGCCCGGCGGCGCGGATCGGCCGGCAAAGATCGCGGCCATCAGGCCCGCGGCGCCCGCGCCGATGATGGCGATGTCAACGATGTCAGAGCTTGTGTTTGACAATGGATGATGGCGTATCGGTTGGGGCTCGGGTGCCACATCACTGCCTCAGGCAGCGATGTGCGAATCACAAAAGATACGCGATAGATCGTTCGCACACAGCTTGCCTAGGCAAGTTGTGTGGCACCCATCTTCTAAAGAGAGGTTCGGTCCTACTTTTTGAAGTTATCCATCGACAACCCGCCCAGGCCCATGCCGCGGAGGTCCATGCCGCCTTTGAGGTTTTCTTTGGGCTGTTTCTTTGCGGTGGTTTGGAAGAGCTTGACTTCTTCTTTGCCACCCTTGCCGTCGCGCCGGTCGCCGCCGCGTGGGCCGGAGTCTTTGCGGAGGCTCAGGGCGAGCTTGCGTTTCTCGGTGTCGATCTGCTTGATGCGGAAGTTCTTCTCGTCGCCGACGTTGACGATGTCGGTGACCTGCTTCACGCGGCCGTCGGCCAGCTCGCTGATGTGAACCAGTCCTTCGACGCCTTCTTCCAGCTCGACGAACGCGCCGAAGTCCTGGACGCTGACGACCTTGCCGGTGACCCAGCTTTCTTCAGCGAACTTGGAGACGGCATCGCCCCAAGGGTCGCCAGCGATCTGCTTGAGCGACAGGGACATCTTCTTTTTCTTGAGGTCACACGTCAGCACCTTGAGGCGGAGCGTTTGGCCGACGCTGATGACATCTTCGCACTTGTGGATGCGCTTCCACGAGATCTCGGAGATGGGCAGCAGGGCCTCGACGCCTTCGCCCACCGCAATGAACGCGCCGAAGGACGCGGTGCGGATGACGGTGCCGGTGACTTCGGAACCTTGGCTGATGCCAGCGGCGGCGGTGTCCCACGGGTCGGGCTGGACCTGTTTCATGCCCAGCGCGATTCGGCCCTTGTCCTTTTCGATCTTAAGGACCTTGACCTGGACCTCCTGGCCCTTTTTGACGACGTCGGTTGGTTTGTTGACGTGGGTGTAGCTGAGGTCGGAGACGTGGCACAGGCCGTCGACGCCGCCGATGTCGATGAACGCGCCGTACTCGACGATGCTGGCGACCTTGCCGTCGAGGATGGCCCCGACTTCGAGGGTCTTGAGCAGTTTTTCCTTGGCGTGTTTGCGGACGTGCTCGAGGTGAGCGCGTCGGCTGAGCATGACTTTTTTGTGCTTGCGGTCGACTTCGGTAACGATCGCTTCGAGCTTTTGGCCGGCGAAGGGCTCAAAGTCATCGACGTGGTGGATATCGACCTGGCTGGCGGGCATGAAGGCGCGGATGTTGCCGACGAGTTCGAGTTCGAGGCCGCCCTTGTTGTGGCCGGTGACGCGGGCCTCGACGACGCTGCCCTTGTGCAGGGTGTCCCAGGTGGTGCGGGAGATCGCCCCTTCGCGGGAGAGGAACATCAGGCCTTGTGCTTCGTCGATGTGATCGACAACGAAGTCCATGATCGAGCCGAGGCGTGGTGGGCGGTCGAACTGCTGGAGGGGGACGACGCCTTGGAGCTTGCCGGTGTCGCCGGTGACATCGATGAAGACGTCTTCGCCACGGATGGCGGAGATGCGTCCGCGGCGCAGCTCGTGGTGGACGGGGGTTTCTTCGTCTTCTGACCCGGCCGCTGAAGCGGCCTCGGCC
>JARFRI010000172.1 GCA_029287335.1 Phycisphaera sp.
GTTAATGGATGGGCGTTTTGAGTTAGATCGCTGGGTTCGATACTGGAAATCGCTGGTGACTAAATCGGCGGACCGGGCGGATTTCAAGTGGCAAGCCGGGCATTGGGATACGCGCATGCGCAACGCGGATCACTATGAAAGCAAGTGGGAATACGTGAAGAATAACCCGGTGAGGCATCGACTCGTTGAAGAGGCGGGTGATTGGCCGTACGCGGGAGTGATCGCTTCTATAGGCTGGGATTGAATGTTTTTGGGAGGGTGAGGCTCCTGCCGAACCGCGAATCCTCTGTCGCATGCGGTTCGGCGGGAGCCTCACCCTCCCGGAGAACCCAACCGCGAGACTCAATCCGTCAAATACTGCCAAACGTCCCCGACACCGATCCGCTGCACCGCGTCGTCGGCACGCTCGTCCACCGGGGCGAACTCCTGCACCTTCGGCTGCGTTTCCAATTCGACTTCGACGTTGTCGCCGATGCGCTTGAGGGTGAGTGAGCCGTCGCCGGTGACGGAGACGACCCATCGCCCGTCCGCCATCTTGCTGCGGTAGATCGCTTTACCAAACGGGACCGCATCACCCCATTTCACGTCGACCAGGTCGGCATCGACCTGCACGGGCTTACTGGTGTCCTGGCCGTTCTTGATCTCAAAGACCCGACGGATCAGCAGTCGGCCGTCGGCCAAGACATAGTCCACGTACACATCGTTCTCCCAGCCGTTAAATGGCGTGGGTACGCGGACCAGTTCGCCGTCGCCTTTGCGCACTAATACGCAGACCTTCTGGTCCTCGACGAGCAACTCGGTCACCGGGCGGGGGGTGACGGCCTGGTTGTACTGCTTGGCAAGCTGCTGGTAGTCGGCCTGCAGACCCACCAACCGATCGCGGTAGATGTCCTGAGCGACGCTGGCCTTGGCCCACTGATAGCCCGCGAGGCTGGCGATGCCTAGCGCGATCACAGTCAGTGGTAAGAAAACCCTTTTTCTCATCGTCTTGCTTCCGTTCGGGGGGCGTGCTGATCAGGTGTTTTAGACCGGTCAGCACGATGCTTGTGTATCATCGGCAATTAAGCTGCCGGGAGATCAACCCAATCGGCACGCTTGAAGGAAAGGCCTGGCTCCATGCAACGAACCCTCATCACCCTCTTGGCCCTGCTGCTGCTCTCCCCTGCGGCATTGGCAGAGGTGGCCCTGCCATCTGTCTTTGGCGACCACATGGTGCTGCAGCGCGGCAAGGAAGTGCGGATTTGGGGCAAGGCCGAGCCGGGGGAGACGGTGACGGTTGCCCTCGCACTCAACCAGGGTAAATGGGGTGACAGTGCAAACACGACCGCTGACGCGCAGGGCGGTTGGCACATCATGCTCGGTAAAATCCAACCCGCGCCGGGTAAAGCCTTGACCCTCCGGATCATCGGGTCAAAGACCAAGCAGCCGATCGTGTTCGAAGATGTTGTCTTCGGCGAGGTCTGGGTCGCCTCCGGCCAGTCCAACATGTCATGGACCGTCGCTAACTCCGACAACGCCAAAGAAGAGATCGCCAACAGCAAAAACGACCAGATCCGCATGTGGACCGCAACCCGCACGGTGAAGACCGAGCCCGCGTTTGATGTGCAGGGCAGTTGGCAAGTCGCCTCGCCTGAGACGACCGGCAACTTCTCGGCCGTGGCTTACTTCTACGCCAGGCAGCTTCAAGAAGAACTCGACGTGCCCGTCGGTATTCTCCACTCAAGCTGGGGCGGCACGCCGGTCGAGGCCTGGACCAGCCGGGACAAGCTCAACACCATCGACTGGGCCCAGCCGATCCTGCATCGATTCGACGCCGCGGTCAAAGCCTTCCCCAAGGCCAAGGCCGACTACGACAAGGCGATAAAGCGCTGGCAGGAAACCCGCAACGGCCCGGCAAACACCGGTGAAAAGGCCGGCTTCGCCAAGCCCGACTTCGACGACAGTAAGTGGAAGACCATGGACCTGCCCCAGACATGGGAAAAAGCTGGCCTCGACAAGGACGGCGTCGTCTGGTTCCGCAAAACCAGCGACCTGCCCGACGGCTGGGAAGGCCAAGCCCTCAAGCTCAGCCTCGGCCCGATCGACGACGGCGACACCACCTACGTCAACGGCAGTGAGGTCGGCAGCACCGAGCCATCCAACCGCGGTAACTGGCAACGCCCCCGCAACTACAACATCGACAAGAAGCTGGTCGCAAAAGGCAAGCTCACCCTCGCGGTACGCGTCGTCGATCTCTCCGGCGAGGGCGGTATCTGGGGCAAGCCCGAACAACTCACGCTCACCCGTGCCGATGGTGAAGGGCAATCGCTGTCGCTGGCCGGCGAATGGAAGTACCACCTCGTCCACGAACTCAACGCGGCCAACCGCCCGTCCCCGCGCCCCGGCACGCTCTTCGGCCCAGAGCACCCCCACTCCCCCGCGGGCCTGTACAACGGCATGATCGCACCCATCGTGCCCTACACCATCCAAGGTGCCATCTGGTACCAGGGTGAGTCCAATGCAAGCCGAGCCGAGCAGTACGAAAAACTCTTCCCCGCCATGATCGAAGACTGGCGAAAACGCTGGGGCCAAGGCGACTTCCCCTTCCTGTTCGTCCAGCTCGCCAACTACCGCAGGGCAACCGACCAAGTCGTCGATACCGAATGGGCCCACCTCAGAGATGCGCAGTTCAAGACCCTGCGTGACGTCGACAACACCGGCATGGCCGTCACCATCGACATCGGCGCCGCCAACGACATCCACCCCCGCAACAAACAGGACGTCGGCAAACGCCTGGCACGCTGGGCGCTCGCTGATACGTATGGCAAGAAAGATG
>JARFRI010000190.1 GCA_029287335.1 Phycisphaera sp.
GTGTTGATCATGCTGCCGACGCTGCTAATCGCGGTGTGGGCGTGGGCGGCGTATTACCCCGTCGATCGTCGGCTACGCGAGGCGATGATCATGCGTGATGCCGACGCGGGTCGGCCGGTCTACCCGCTGCTGTCGCGCGGAGCATATGTCGCCATGCAGCTTCGGCATCAATTCGGGCTGCTGCTGTTGCCCCTGCTCGCGGTGTTCGCCTGGTCAGAGGCGGTCATGCTGATGGGGCCGAACTTCGATGGGCCCTTGAGCGATGATGCGGTGATGGTGTTGTCGCCGCTAGGCGTCTTCGCGGTGTTCATCGGTGCGCCGCTGGTCATCCGGCACGTCTGGCAGACCCGCGCATTGCCCGCAGGCGAAGTCCGTGACCGCATGGTGGCGCTTTGCGAACAACACAAGGTCCGTGTGCGCGAGCTATTGCTCTGGCAAACCAGCGGGCGGATGGTCAACGCCGCGGTGACCGGGCTGATCAGTAAGGTGCGCTACATCCTGCTGTCTGACGGCCTGCTCGATCAGCTCGACCCACCCGAGGTCGAGGCGGTGATGGCCCACGAGCTGGCCCACGTTAAGTGCAAGCACCTGATCTGGATGGCGATGGTCGTCGTCGCGCTGCTCGCCTCGCTCGAGGGGGGCGGGCATGCCGCGCTCAACGCCATCGCCGGGCCGATGCAGGACACCGCTGTACAAGCAACAAGCCAGGCCCCAACGTTTTCGCTCAACGACCCGAACGTCCGCATGGCGATGATCAGCATCCCCGCGTTTTTGATTGCGCTGGCCGCGTTTGGCTGGGTCTCCCGCCGCATCGAGCGACAGGCCGATGTCTTCGCCGTCCGTCACCTCGCGCAGAACAGCGCTGAAAAGCAGTTCGACGCACAAGCCAGGCAGGTCTTCGATGAACCCGCGGTGCAGACGATGGTCCACGCCCTGCAGCGCGTCTCCGTACTCAACCACGCCCCGACCAGCCGTAAGAGCTGGCGGCACGGCTCGATCGCCTGGCGACAGGACCACCTGCGCTCCCTCGTCGGTCACCCCTTGGACGCCACGCCCGTTGATCGCGTGCTCGTTCGGGTCAAGCTAGCGACCCTTGCCGGGCTTCTCTTCGCCGCCGCCCTCTACATCGTCTGACGCCACGCTATAATCCTCGGCCCTTAATTGACAAGAGCAAACACCATGCGTTTTATCAAGATGACCGGCCTGGGCAACGACTACGTCTACGTCGACTGCTTCGACCAAACCGTCGAGCACCCCGCCCGACTGGCGCAGGTCGTATCCAACCGCAACTTCGGCATCGGCAGCGATGGACTGATCCTCGTGCTCCCGCCGGATGATGGCATCGACGCCGCAGCACGCATGCAGATGTTCAACATGGATGGCAGCGAAGGACAGATGTGCGGCAACGGTATCCGCTGCGTCTGCAAGATGGTCTACGACCACCAACTCGGCGAGCAGCACAGCGAAAACCCCATGCGCATCCAGACCGCCTGCGGCGTCCTCTCGCTGGCCTACGAACTGGACAGCCACGGCAAGGTCAACACCGTCAGCGTCGACATGGGCCGGCCCCTGCTCGAGCCGGTCGATGTGCCGGTGATCATCGATGAACTCACACAGACCGAGCAGCCCCAGACGTTCAAAGTCTCCGTGCCCGGCACCACCGAGCGCTTCGATGCCACCTTCGTCTCGATGGGCAACCCCCACGCGGTGATCTACGTCAACGAGGTCAGCGAAGAGACCGGCGACATCCTGCGAAGCTGGGGCAAAGCGCTCGAGAAACACCCCGCGTTCCCCGAGCGCATGAACGTCCACTTCGTCGAGGTGGTTGATGAACAAACGGTGAAGGTCTTGCACTGGGAGCGCGGCAGTGGGCCGACGCTAGCCTGCGGGACTGGTGCCTGCGCGGTGTCTGTGGCGGGTGTGCTAACCGAGCGCACCAACCCCGCCATCACCGCCCACCTGCCCGGCGGACCATTGCATCTTGAGTGGCGCGAAAGTGAATCAAAGATCCCCGGCCCCGTGATCATGACCGGCCCGGCAACGGAAACGTTTACCGGTGACTGGCCAAGTTGAGTTTGAGGCTTGAGGCTTGAGGCTTACAAAGCTTACGCGCTAGCGACCACCAACCACAAGCCTCAGGACACAAGCCTCAAGCCTGCTACTCCAGCTTCCAGACCTTCATGTCTTTCACGCGCCCCCACGTGCTGTAGCTGAACATGCCAAACGGCTTGGTATCGACCACCGCGCCGTGCGTGTCGTACTTCTTGTAGTCAGCCCGCTTCACATCGACCAACTGCTTGTCGTCCAGCCAGCACTGGATCTTATCCGTCGTGACCATGATCTTGACCTTGAACCACTTCTTCTCGGGCATGTCGTGAAACTGTGTCGTGGCGTTTTCAGATGCGTTGAGATCGTCGAGGTTTGAGATCCCCGTGATCGCCCCGGCCCAACCGCCGAGCACCAAGCTGACGTGGCCGTCGTTGCCGACGGGGAACGTCACGCCGAGAAACATATCCACCCCTTCGACGCGCTGGGTCTGCAATGTGATCACGTAATTCTCTTTGGCCTCACCCAGCAGCTTATTCAAGTCTCCCTTGTACGTTGTACCCGTTAGCGGGTTGCCGTAGTCGAGGTTCAGCGAGCCATCTTTGAAGTAGACATCCCCCTCGCCGCCAAAGTTGATCGTCTGCCACTGGTCCATGTTGCCCGGCAGGAGTTCAACCGGCGGGGTCTTCGCGGTCTTGCCGTGACAACCAAGCCCACAAACAACAAAAAGACAGAGCAGTAAAGTCGCGTGTTTCATGCAATGAGTGTAACGCGAAAATCCGGCCATGCCGCTTCAGCGGGATG
Source organism: Phycisphaera sp. (assembly GCA_029287335.1). Classification (GTDB taxonomy): domain Bacteria; phylum Planctomycetota; class Phycisphaerae; order Phycisphaerales; family Phycisphaeraceae; genus JAHQVV01. The sequence goes on from JARFRI010000190.1 coordinate 2,851, forward strand.
GGAACCCACCCGCAAATCGATCACCCCGCCATGCGGTTGTACGTCTCTCGGCGTTTCGCATCGCAAAGGATGTGGTACGCCTCGTTGATCGCTTCAAACCGCTGCATCGCGTCGGACGCATCACTACGGTCGGGATGATAGGTCACGGCCAGCTTGCGGTAGCTCGCCTTGATCTCCGCGCTCGTCGCGGTGGGTTCTAACTCCAACACGCGGTAATAATTGGGCAGATCGATCTCGGCTCGGACCGGCTTGCTCTTTTTCTTTTGTTGACCGCTGTTTTCGGCTTGTCCGTCGTCCATGTGCTTGGCGGCCTCGGCCATCCCGAAGCGCGCGATCGCCTCAAGGACCTTGGCCATGCCCGGCTTGAGCTGGATAAATTGCAAGCCGATCTCGTATCGCTTCAAGCCCCGCCGTTTGCACCAGCGGACCTGCGTGCCCACCTCCAATGATCCATCACTGAACTTGAGCCGAATCGGCATGACCCCGCCAGTACGCACCGGTGGTTTGCCATCGCAAATCACGCGCATCCCTGTCGATGACAGATCCGCGATCTCCCCTAGCGCACAACGCACCGTTTCACCGTCGTAGCGGTGCGCCTTGCGCTGCCGCCAGGACGCGTCACCGGCTTGGGTTTTCTTTTTCCACGGCCAACCCTGCATGCACTGGTTATCGGCATGATTCAGGGGCGGATTAAGCACAAAAAAACCCCGCCGGTGAGGGCGGGGCTTGATTTGTCTTTAGTACGACAGGCTTATGCCAGTGCCGCCTGAGCAGCCGCCAAGCGTGCGATCGGCACGCGGAACGGCGAGCAGGACACGTAGTCCAGGCCGACCTTGTGGCAGAACTGGATCGACGCGGGGTCGCCGCCGTGCTCGCCACAGATGCCGACCTTGAGCTTCTTCTTGGTCGATCGGCCCTTCTCGACACCCATGGCAACAAGTTGACCAACACCGGTCGTATCGAGCGACTGGAACGGGTCCTTCTCGAGGATTTCCTGGCCGATGTAGTCGGG
>JARFRI010000191.1 GCA_029287335.1 Phycisphaera sp.
GGATGCCCAGTGCGCCCTGGCTGGCGGCGGGGAGCATCGTATCGATCGGTAGCGGCTGGGTCGTGTGCTCGTGCATGCCCATGCGCATTAAGCCGGCTAGCGCGAGCAGCGTCGCGTCGTGCAGGGGCATGTCGCCCATGACTTTGTCGATGCGCGTGCCGACGTTGCCACGGATGATGTGCATCGACAGGTCCGGGCGCAGGCGTTTGAGCTGAGCGGCGCGGCGGGGGCTGCTGGTGCCGATGTTCGCGCCTTGTGGCAGGTCGTCGATCCCGATCGGGCCGGCCTTGCCAATCAACACATCACGGACGTCGGCTCGCTTGGGCACCGCCGCGATCTGCAGGCCCGGCGTTTCTTCGTCGGCAGGCATGTCCTTCATGCTGTGGACCGCGATGTCGGCGTCACCGTTCAAGACGATCCGCTCCACCGCCTTGGTGAACAGGCCCTTGCCGCCCACCGCCGAGAGCGGTCCGGTCTTTACCTTGTCGCCCTCGGATTCTACCCAGACATAACGCACTTGCAGCGCTGGGTTAAGCCTGGCTAAGCCTCGGCCGACCATCTCGGCCTGGGTCCGGGCCAGCGGGCTGATCCGCGAGGCGATCAAAATGGGTTTTCGGCTACGTCGCAATCAATAACTCCGTGTACAAACACACTATACAAAGCGTGGCGCTTTACGCAGAGCACCCTAAAGCGCCGCGGCCTGCCGTGTGTTTGGATCGCGGATTTTGTCCACAGCGCGGCAAGCCGCGGCGCTTCATATCGAGACACATCTTGCGCTTCAGGGTGATGCCCTACAATCGCGGCATGACCACTGGACTCCTCATCGCGCTTGTCATTCTTGTCCTCATCGCCATTGCGCTGCAGGTGCTTTTGCTGCGTCGCGGCAATACTGATGGCAGCGCGCAGACCGCCGACGCACTGGGTCAGATCGAGACCGCGATGAAGCAACTGCCCACCGCCCAGCACCTGCGCGAAGAGTCCGGCGCCGCCCGCAAGGAGCAGGCCGATCAGGCCAAAGCCGACCGTGATGAGCAGGCCAAGCACGCGAAGTCCCAGCGCGAAGAACTATCACAGAAGTTCGATAGCTTTGGCCGAAAGTCCTCGGCGGACATCGACACCCTGGGCAGGCACCAGCGGCAACAGCTCAAAGACTTTGCCGACAACCTCGCCAAGCTCACTGAATTGAGCGACAAAAAGGCCGACGCCCTGCGCGAGGCGGTCGAGAAGAAGCTCGATCAATTGCAGCAATCCAACGAGCAGAAGCTGGAGAAGATGCGGCAGACCGTGGACGAGAAACTGCACAAGACCTTAGAGACCCGCCTGGGCGAATCGTTCAAGCTGGTCAGCGAGCGCTTGGAAAAAGTCCACCAAGGGCTGGGGGAGATGCAGGAGTTGGCTGGCGGGGTCAACGACCTGAAGCGCGTGATGTCCAACGTCAAGACGCGCGGGACCTGGGGCGAGGTGCTGCTGGGCAGCCTGCTTGAGCAAGTACTCACCGCCGAACAGTACGAGAAGAACTGCAAGGTTCGGCCACGCTCGGATGTGCAGGTCGAGTACGCGGTCAAGATGCCCGGGCCCGATGATGAGGACGGGCGTGGGCACATCTACCTGCCGATCGATGCGAAGTTCCCGCGCGAGTCCTACGAGCGCATCATCCAGGCGTCGGATGCGGCCGACCCGGTCGCACTTGAAGCGGCGCACAAGGAACTGGACGCGACGGTGCTGTCGTTTGCACGGGATATCCGCGAGAAGTACATCGCCCCGCCATACACCACGGACTTTGCGATTTTGTTCGTGCCTACCGAAGGCTTGTACGCCGAGCTGGTCCGTCGGCCGGGGCTGGTCGATCGTTTGCAGCGCGACTGCCGAGTCAATCTCGCTGGGCCGACGACGCTACTCGCGCTACTCAATTCGCTTCAGATGGGCTTCCGCACGCTGGCAATCCAGAAGCGCTCGGGCGAGGTGTGGAAACTGCTGGGCGGGGTCAAGCAGGAGTTCGGCAAGTTCGAGGACTGGATCGCCGCAGTGCAAAAGAAACTCTCCAGCGCTTCCAAAGAGATGGACAAGGCCGCGGTCCGCACGCGACAGATCAACCGCAAGCTCTCCAAGGTGCAGGAGCTACCCACAGCAGAGGCTTCTGTGCCCCTATCCGCCGCCGCCGCATCGCTCACGCCAGCGATCGATGATGACGATGAAGGAGACGGTGCCGAGGGATTTGAGAGCGAGTCCTGATGGATCGGCTTGGAATAGTCTTGCACCCTGAGCGGTTGTTTAGAAAAGGGACTATGCCATGCAAGAACAAGCGCAAGCAACAAAATCAGGCATGCCGATCGGTTGGATCGTAGCGGTGTTATTGGTCGCCGTGGCCTGGGCCGGGGCATATGCGCTGCGTGGCGGGGGGAGCGCGGAGGTCTTGCCGGGCTGGGCCGATGGCATGCCGGCCGGCCAGCAAATAGCCCAGGAAACCGATAAGCCGATGGTCGCGCTGTTCACGGCCGGGTGGTGTCCGCCCTGCAAAGAACTTAAAAAAGACGTGCTGACTAAAGACGATGTGAACGAAGCGCTACAAGCTCAATTCGTGCCGGTACAGATTGACCTGACCGATCAGTCGGCGAACAACCCGAACCTTGAAGTCGCTCAGCGCTACGGCGTGCAATACCTCCCGACCATCGTCGTGATCTCGCCTGATGGCAAGCCGATCGAAATGTATGTCGGCGAGCACGCCTCGGCGTGGGCGAGTCGACTCGCCGACTAAAACCAAACCGCAACATCACGACTGAGGAAGAGTCAACGCGATGGCGATGTTCATCGCGTTGAAGACAGCGTGCGCGATGATGGGCGTCAGGACTGAGCCGGTCCGTTCGTAGACATAGCCAAAGGCCAGGCCAAGCACGAACAACGGGGCGAGGGCTTGCATCGGCACGACCCACGCGTGGATTGCGGAAAAGATCAATGCGGAAATCAAGATCGCCAGCCAACGCTGACCGTTCATGAGCCGCAGTAACGATGTCTGCAGGACACCTCGGAAAACAAGCTCTTCAATCAGCGGTCCCACGAGGACGGCCGACACGACGATCCCGATCAACAGTTCAACGCTAAAGCTCTCGCGCAGGACGACCAGTGTCTCGTGTGAGACATCGGGCACCGGCTCATCGAGCAGATACATCATCCACGCCGCAGCGATACCCGCGAGCCCGGCTAGACCAAACCCGATGACGCCGCCAAGTAAGCCCCAACGCAAGTCACGAATCGGGTGGCGCGGCAACAAACCAATCTTGCGAAACCCCGCATCAAAGCGCATCGCCAGACCAAACAACAGCCCGATGAAGATGACGGGCGCGAGCTCGACGATGGCGTTTAGTTCGTTGCCCGTATCGCCACCGACTTGTAGCTTCAGGACCGCGTAGGCCATGACCAGATAGGTTCCCACGAGGTAGATCACCCGTGGCTGGTGCAGGTCGCGCGTCGGTCCGAGGCGGAGATACTTTTCGCGCAGCATCCCTCGTTTGAGCATGACGACGAACCCCGCCAACGATAGGCCGACGACGACGTATTGAGCGAACGAGATGATTTCATGCAGCGGCATCGCAGGGCAGCTTAGGGGCTGCACTCGGCTGCGTCACGTTTGATGCCCAAGGGCTGGCACACCCCGATCGTTACAACCCTTAACCCTTGACAGGTTTCTTCGGCCAACCTGAGATCCGCGCGCACCCCGGGATCGATTGCGATCGATAAATAATGGGTAACGAGAGGGGCAACGATGCAGGCGAAAACCAAACGATGGATCAAGCGGACACTGATCGTCGGCTCACTGGCCTTGGTGCTGGGTGCCGGGCTGACGGTTTACTTGTTACATCGACCGCCCGCCGTTTGGCGCGAGGCACAAGCACTGCTGGATCAGACGACAGCGACCCAGCGAGCCGAACTGGCCGAGGGGGTCATGCAGCGGCTTTCGACCGCCGCGGATCGCCTGCGTGCTGATCTCGACCCGGTGTTTGGGGTCGGATCCAAAGCCGATCCGGTGTCGTTCTCAACCCTCCTCGCCAGCCAGTCGGTTGATGAAACATTCGAGGTTGAACTGAGTAACCAAGAGCTGTTGTCGGTTGCTTCTGAGTGGACGGGTAAGTGGTTCGCTCAGCGCGGCTTCGAGCCACCGCAACAGATGAGCCAGCCCGTGGTCATGATCCAGGGCGGCGAACTGATGATCGCCTTTAAGCTGGCCGTCGGCTCGTGGGAGCAGGTCTTCTCAGGCCGACTGACCATGCGCTTCGAAGCCCACGGCATGGCCTACGGCAGCGTCACCCAACTCACCGCCGGCTCGCTACCCATGTCCGTTGCGACCGTTGGCGACTGGGTCGCCAAGCAACTGCCATCGAGCCAGGCGTCATTGGCCGAGAAGATGGGCCGATGGATTGCCGAACTGGAAGGCTTCGAGTTCCGACCGGTCTTAGAACTGGAGCACCGCCGACGAGCGCGCGTGATCGCGATGCAACGCAACAAAGAATCTCTTGTCATGACCATGCGGCTGCAAGACCACAGCACATATAAAAAGCATAACGCACTAATGAAATCCGGCAAGCTCGCGGTCAACGACGCTCTGCCCCCGGCACTTCTCGACGGCAGCGCGATCGCGGATGTGCCGACGACGACGGACTAAGCCTTCGCTTTCTTAGCCGCATCCCCCGCGCTGATCACCACGGGCTTACTGATGCGGTCCGCGATGATCTGATCGGTGACGTTGCGGGCGATATCGGTCGCGATGATCGCTTGCTCGCCGGTACACAGGTCGCCGGGGTCGCCCTTTTGCAGCGCATCGGCGAAGTGGTCGTACATCACCGCGAAGTTTTTCTCGCCGGTGTGCTTGAGCTTCTCGGTGAAATGGTTGTTGCGCAGTTCGAAGAGGCCGGTATTGCGTTCATAGCGGATGATGCCGTCGGTGCCGATGAGTTCGTAGATGAACTCGTTGTATTTGTTCTTGGTGGTGTGGCCGTAGGAGTAGGACATCTCGACCATGGTGTG
>JARFRI010000232.1 GCA_029287335.1 Phycisphaera sp.
AGCCTCGGAGCGCGCATTGATCGTCACGCCCAGGGCCTCGCGGATGATCTTGAGGTTCCGCTCGGCCGGGCCGGTCACGCCGTATCGCTCGGCGCCGTCGGGGAGTTTGATGGTCAGTTCCATAGTGGTTGCAATACAAGGTTAGGACGTTAACCATTCTATGCCAGTGCGTTGTCTGGGTGCCACACAACTTGCGGTAGCAAGCTGTGTGCGAGCAATGATTGGTAGGTTTTGGTCATTCGCACATGGCTGCCTGAGGCAGTTATGTGGCACCCCCAAAGAATTAATCCCGCAACCTTACGCCCCAGATGCGTGCGAGCTCTTGCCGGGTGGTTTTCTTCAGCGATCGGCCGTCGGGGTAGGTGTGGCTGACCAGTTCGTTCTTGGCATCGAAGACGAGGACTTGCTCGGCCATGTCCAGGACCGGACGGAGATAGACCGTCTTGCCGCCGTCGGCGTTGGGCTTCACGCGCATGAGCCTGAAGTCGATGCTGGTGCTTTCTGGGTGGTAGGCAGAGAAAGTGTAGGTTTTGTCTTCGTTTGGCAGCAAGGCAGGCATCAGTGTCGCATCGACGGGCGAAAGGAAGGCGCGTTTGGGTGTGGGCCAGGCCTTCTCGACGACTTCGCCTGACGGGTAGCTGCGTGGGTCGGCCGAGGGGTAGCGGAGTTTGCGCTCCGGGTCGCGTTCGCGTTCGAGGAGGTACTCGACCATGTGTCGGGGCGGGGTGCCCTCGCGCGTGAGTTGGAGGTGGTCCGTCCGCTTACCACCGATCATGGCGACGCCGCGCACACCGGTCTCGACCCATGTTCCAGCGCGGAGGTTTTTGGGGTCGTTTTTATACTGCAAGGTATTGTTCATCTGCCAGTAGGCCGTGGGCTTGCCCGGCGTTTCGATGGCTTCTTCCAGGCGTTGTAGGACAATGCCTTGGCCTTCAAGGCGAGATTGCACTAACACGGCGTTGCCTTCGATTTCGAATCGATCGATGCCTTCGAGTTGGCTGGCGTTCTTGGCGCGTTTAGCCTTCATCGCTTTGTAGTAGGACTTGTCTTGGTAGCGTTGCCAGATGCGGGTGTAGCCGATGTCTTTACCGTTTTCGAGGACGCGGTAGAGCCGGTCGTCGCGCATGACGCTGAGCCGATCTTCCTGCGTCAGATCGGCGAGGAGTTGCTCGGCGTTCTGGAGCCAGCCATGCAGGCGCTGGTTCACGGCCTTGGCCTCTTGCACTTGCACGCTGTTGACCATGCACTCAAAGGTAGACACGGACTGGGCGATCTTGTCGGGCGAGCACTCCAGGCGAAGGACCGCGACACTGAGCTGATCCAGTTGCAGCAGCGCGACGCCATAGAAGTATGACTCGGCATCGCGCTGTGGCGGCTTAACGATGTAGTAGTTGATCACGCCGCCGATATCGTCCAACTCGACGATCTGGTCGGTGCGCGTGTTGATCACTTGGCCAGCGACGGCTTTGAGCTCGTCCGTGATATGTTTTTTGAGTACATCGACATTGGCTGGGATGAGTTTGGTGTTGGCAGAGCCATCAGGATTTTTGAACACGCGCTCGTAGGCCCCACGTGCAAACGACAGGCTGATCCTCGTGCCGTCGTTCAAGGCCCAGCGGATGACGTCGCCCTGTGCAGTATCGGGCACGCTTCTCGCGTCGTGTGGCTGACGGATCGACAGGCCGTAGCGCAGCTCGGACCATCGCTCGTCACTGAGCCAGCGACCGGGCTCGGCCAAGGGATCCTCGGGCAAGTCAATATTCTGCGCTAGCGTGCAGCTTGCGCACATCAGCAGCATTAGCCATGTAAAGCACTGCAAGTACAGGTGATGCGATTGCGTGTTGCCCCGAAATGAATCGACTGTTTGTTTAAGCATTGCCTAAGTATAGATCGCACGCGATCAAAGACCCAGCTTGGCACCGGAGATCAGCGTTGCGGCGGCAAGGCTGGCCACGAGCAAAGCCCCCATCGCGATCGCGATGGCCAGGCGGCGTTTGGTGGGGTCTTGGATAAGCGGGCCTTTAGGCATGGATGCATCGTACACCGAACAGATGACGGTGGGCTTGATGCGGCCTAGGCGGCGTGACGTTTTTTGTCCCGGCGGTTTTTACGGTCGGGGATGTAGCCGTAACCGTATCGGTAGCCGTACTTGTACCCGTAGCCCCGTCCTCGGTTACGCGGGTTGTCTGTCGCGATGATGCCGCTGACCTGTGCGTTGTAGCTGGCGAGGGTGCTGATGGCCTGTTCGACCAGGGGCCGCGGTGTGCGTCGCATGCGGGCGACGACGAGGACCTCTTCGCTTTGGCTGCCGAGGATGCCGGCGTCAGCCAACTGGAGTACCGGCGGGGTGTCGATGATCACGTGGTCGTACTTGGCACGCAGCCCTTGGATCAGGCTCGTCATGCGCTGGCTCGATAGCAGTTGCACCGCTTCATCGCTGACCATGCCGCCTGCGGTGATAATGTGCAGCGGCGAGTCTTCGACTTGCTGAATGATTTCGCTGATCTTCGCTTCGCCACGGAGGTAGTCGATCAACCCCAGGCGATTGCTGTCGCAGTTCAGCAGTTTGCTAAAGGTTGGCAACCTCAAGTCGCACTCAATGATGATTGTCTTGCGGTTGCGTAATTCGGCAAAGCTCATGCCCAGGTTCACACAGGTGATCGTCTTGCCTTCCTGAGGCGTCGCGCTGGTGATCGTGTGGACCAGGTGTCGTTCGTTGTTGTGCCGGGCGAGGATCGAGGTCCGGATCGAGCGATATTCTTCGCTCATCGCCGAGGCCGGGCTTGTCATCGCGACCAGTCGGTCATCCACCTTGCCACGGAAGTGTCGGCCAAGCAACCTGCTCCACAAGCTTGTCTTCTGTGTGATGTCGATTTTCAGCAGTGGCTGATCAATACTCAGGTCTTCGGTGACGGCGTTATTGTCCGGTTCGTCCTTGAAGGAGATCGTTGGCATCTCGACGTGGTGTGTCTGCGTCTGGTTTGCGTCTTTGGTATCGATCACCGTCTCGCCGTTGTCATCTGTATCGATTGAGAGTTGAAGGTCGGCGAGGCGCAGCGGCACCTCGTCCTCCTGGTTGATCGCCATCAGGTCTGCCAGGCCGGTGGGGCTGATCTCGGTCTCTTGCACAGGCGCAGAGCTATCGGACGCGACGACAGTGGGTGACTGTCCTTCGGGTGCCTCGCCGTTCTTCTTATTGAGTGCATCGAAAATGTAGCCCATGAATCCAACTCCCAATCAGGCGGCCAAACGGACCGTTGCGCCCGGGGGCAAGCCCGGCAGCATGTCCGCGATGACCCGCTCTGTCATTTTTCGGTCGATCGTGTCGGTCTTCTGCACCATGCCTAACAGCAGGCAGTGGTCGCAGATCGCGTTGATCAGGCGTGGTATGCCTCCGGTGAACGCGGCGATACGCTCGACAGCCTTCTCATCGAAACGTACGTAGATAGCTCCGGGGTCCTCACTGGCCACACGGATGCGGTGCGCGATGTAGTGTTTAACGTCGCTGGCGTTCAACGGACGCAGCAAGCGCGCGATGATGATGCGTTGGCGAAGCGGGGCGAGCGACTCTCGGCTCAGGCGTTCGCGCAGTTCGGGTTGGCCGATCAGCACGAGCTGAAGCAGCTTGGTTTGTTCGGTATCGAAGTTGCTGATGAGCCGGAGCTCTTCAAGGGCGGCATCCGATAACGTTTGTGCCTCGTCAACGAACAGGACCACGGGCTTACCCGAGGCTGCACAGTGCAGCAGGTGTTGTTCGAGTTTTTCGAGGCGCTGCGCGTGGCTGCCGTTGGCGACGTCAGACAGGCCCAAGCGGTGGAGCATGTGGGTGATGAGCTCGTCTGCGGTCCTGTGGCCGTGGGCGAGCTGGATGACGGTGGCGGAGTCGCCGCAGCGGCGTAGCATCGCGCGTGAGACGGTGGTCTTTCCCGCGCCGATCGGGCCGGTGATGAGCACGATGCCCTTGCGCATGCGGATGGTGTACTCGATCGCCGCCAGCGCTTCGTTGTGCTGATCGCTGGCGAAAAAGAACCGCGGGTCAGGCGTGTTCTCAAACGGTGCCGAGTCGAGATGGTAATACGTTTCGTACATCAGCCTTGAGGCGTATGCTCCGACCTTAGCCCGACTGTGGGCGTGGGATCGGCTGCCTTCTCCGTTTCGTTGATGACCAAGACTTCTTTGGCTTGGTTCTTGAGTTTCTCCAACACGTCTGGTCGCTGTAGGTCTAGATACAGGGCCGTTCCAAAAGCCATGAGGATGCACGCCATCACGACCGCATTCAGCGGGTAAAAGATGCTGTAACGAAGCCGACGCATCCGCTGGTGCTGTCGGGTGATCAGTTCGCTGACCGATCCGAGCACGGGGATCGTCGTTGTCTCAGCGACTTGTCGTGCATTGCGGTAAGAGTCGTCGGTGCGATAGGCGATGAACACACTCAGTGCTCCCGAGGCGATGCCCAGGAAGCCTGCGACGATGATGACCTGCATCAGGTTCGGCGAGACGGGGATCGTGGCTGGCTCGGCCCGACGCACAAACTCCATCTGCACGCCACGCTCGCCGGTCTCCGGCGTGAGGTAGTTCTCCGCTCGGCGGCGCATGTTCTGGTAGTAGTCCACATCTTTTTGCGAAGTGTCTACTTGCGAGAGTAGCTTGCGGTGCTCGGCACGGACCGGCAACATCTCGGCCGACATCGCGGAAAACTCGTCAATCTTTTTTCGCCGCACCACGATCTGCTCTTTGATTGCATCGCGTTCCGCATCGGCGGTCGTCAACGCCAGTTCGAGTTCGGAGCGCTTGGGGTTGGGGTGCTCTTCGGTAGAGGTCACCACGTTGCCCTGTGTGCTCTCGACCTTCGCTAGAAGCTCGGCTTCTTGCTCACGAAGTGCAATCACTTCGGGGTGCTTATCAGTCATCCGCATCTTAGTGGTGTAGTCGCGGATCGTGTCTCGCAGGGTTTCCAGCTTCGATTCAAGCCGAACCAGCTCTGGGTTCTTGCCACGCACGGTTGAGGGTACGGTCATGGGCTCGGCCTGCAACGCCTCGCGAAGCGAGCGCCGCTGGATGTCAAGGCCCTCGAGTTGCGTTGTCAGCATCGAGAGCTGTTCCTGTGCCTCGCCAAGCTGGGTCTGCACGCTGTAGGGCTGCTCAGGCAACAGCATCGCGTGTTCCTGCTCGAACAAACCGAGTTGGGTCTGCTTGGTTTCAAGCTCCCTGCGGTGTTCTTCGATGAGCGTATCAAAATAGGCGATCGAGCTATTGGCCCGCTCCATCAGGCCTTCGCGGGTGATACGCATGTAGCGATCCACCAACTCGTTGACCACCATGGCGCTGATGTGAGGGTCATCCAGCACCAACTGCAAACGCAGATTCATCCG
>JARFRI010000265.1 GCA_029287335.1 Phycisphaera sp.
ACAAATCAAAATCAACCGTGATCGTCCGCGTGGCGAGGTCGATCGACTCGACCGAAGCGAACGGGATCTTGTTCGCCAGCGCGCGGATGTCTTTGATGTTCGTCACCTCGAGCTTGATCTCGCGCGGGTTGGGCGATTGCACCTGCTTAACCACCTGCGTCTTGGGCAAGACCTGCTGCAACTGACGGATCAGCCGCTGCGTGTCGTTTGCCGCGGCGTTCTGGATGACGATGAACGCGGAGGGTGCGGCTGGCTGGTCAGGCGTGTCTGCGATCCGGGGAGATGCGACGGGCGGTGCGGGGCTTGGTGGAGCGGTCGCGGGTTCACTGATCGGATCATCCATTGGCGGCGTGATCGACAGGGCCTCGGTTTGGCCGACTTCATCGCGATCGGTGGCGGCTGCATCGGTGTCGCGGTCACAACCGAACTGAGCGAACAAGAAGAAGAGCGACGCGAGGGCGATCAGGTGGGTCTGTTTCATGGCTGGGCCTGGATTGGGGTGGCGACTACTAACGAGTCTACCCGCGATAGGCCGAGTTCCAAAGCGAATCTCCCGCTAGGCTATTGGGGTGCCAAGGTTTACCGACAACGCGATCTGCATCCGCGACATGGAGTGGTCTGAGTCCAGCCAAGTCGTTGTGCTACTGACTCAGCAGCACGGCAAGGTGCGCGGCCTGGCCAAGGGCTCGCGCCGAAACAGCCCATCAGCCATCGCCCGGTTCTCCGGCGGGATCAACCTGCTGTCACAAGGCCAAGCCATCCTCACCACCAAGCCCGCGACGCAGCTCGCCTCCGTCACCGAGTGGGACCTGCAGGAGGATCACTACCACCTGCGGACGAACCTACAGGCACAATGGTTTGCGATGTACGCGGCGGACCTGACCAACGCGCTGCTGGCCGACGAAGACCCGCACCCCGGGGCGTTTGCGGCATTAGGCTCGTTATTGAAAGGGTTGGCGGTGCCGGGCAATCTGGCACTGGCGCTGCTGCGTTTTCAGTGGGCCTTGCTGGTGGATGTGGGGTATCGTCCCGAGCTGCAGCAGGATGTCGAGAAGGGCGTCGCGCTACCCAAAGCCAAGGCCTACAGCTTCGACCCCAAGCTCGGCGGGCTGACGATGCGCAACGGCATGCATGACGAAACATGGCGGGTCCGTTCCAACACAGTCGAACTGCTGCGCGCGATCGCGTCAGGCGAAACGGTTTTAGAACAGGACCGCGAAGTCGCCGTACGAGCAAACCGGCTGTTGTGTACCTACTTCCGCTCACTGATTGATAAGCAGCTACCAACCATGGATTTTATTTTGTCCAACTCGCCCAATGCGATCGGCATCTCGGGCAAGGCTTTCTCATAGCCAGCCGCGGCGTTTGAACCAGACCAGCATCGTGACACAGATCCCGATGCACGAGCAGCAGAAGAACACAAACGCGGCGGGATGATGCAGGCCCGGGATATCGTCAAAGTTCATGCCGAAGACACCGGCCAGGAACGAGATCGGGATGAACAGTGCCGCGACGATCGTCAAGACCTTCATCACTTCGTTCATGCGGTGGCTGGCCATGCTGATCCACGCGTCGGCCAGGCCCTGCGTCAGGTCGCGATAGGTCTCGAGTAGTTCGATTGCCGAGACCGCGTGGTCGCCGACGTCGCGGAGGAACACGCGCGTCTGTTCGTCCATCAGGGTCGCGTCTTGATCACAGATGGAGCGGACCAACTCGCGCATCGGGCCGGCTTCTCGGCGGAGCAGCATTAGCTCGCGCTTAAGCCGGTGGGTATCGTGAATGATGTTGTTGTCGTTGCTGGCGTTGGGGTCGAGGATGCGGTCCTCGATCGCATTGATGCGGTCGGCATACCTGTCCAGCAGCGGGAACAAGGCGTCGATCACCGCGTCGAGCAGGGCGTACAGCAAGTAGCCCGGGCCACGCTCGTGGAATCGGCTCGTCGGGTTCTTGATGCGTTCGCGGACAAGTTCCCAGACGTCACCGCGTAGCTGCTGGAACGTGATAATCGTGTGTGGCCCGGCGAAGAGGCTGACCTGCTCGGCGACCAGGGTGTTGTCTTTCGTTTCGTCTTGATAGAGCATCCGCGCGGTGAGGAAGTAGCGTGGCCGACCGATCTCTGGCTGGCCGTACGTCTCGACCTTCGGCCGGGCCGAGGCGTGGACGACGTCTTCCATCGCCAAGGGGTGCAGGTCGTAGTGTTCTGCCAGCAAGCTGAGCACGTCCGGGTCGTTCAGGCCGACGACGTTGATCCAGCGCACTTTCGCCCACTCGGGCCGACCACTGACCAGGATCGCTTTCAAGTCGCTGACACTGTCTTGTCGCTCGCATCGGCCGTCGCCGTAGTCGATGACGCTGACATCGGCGGGGACACGTTTGCCGGCCATCTGCTCGGCGATTTGCTGAGGCGTCAGGCCGGGCACAGCGCCGACCCTGACGTTGCGGCGTGGTTGCAGCAGCGAGAGCGGGTTGGCGTGCTTGAGGATGTTTTCGATCTTGTCGATGGGCGTTGACATAACACGATGATAATCGAGCCGGCGTGGATCGCGACGATGACTTGCCTATGATCTTAGGAACCAGACCAACACACACCCGGAGCTTTCGATGAAAACCCTACTCGCTGCCTGCCTCGCCGTCTTGATGATGACCCTGCCTGGCTGTGACCAAGCACCCGCAGAAAACACCGATGCCCCTGCTGTCGAGCATACCGCTGATGCAAACATGGTTGAACGGGAAGGCGAAATTACGCTCAAGGGCAAGCCGATGACACTGCTCGGCGAGCCAATCAACATTGGCGACACCGCGCCTAACTTCGTCGCGGTCAAGCAGGACATGACCGAAGCCAAGCTCAGCGACTATGCGGGCAAGACGGTGGTGCTGTCGGTCGTGCCGTCGGTGGATACGAAGGTCTGCGCGATCCAAACGCGCTCGTTCAACCAGAAGGCCGCGGCGCTGGGCGACGATGTGGTGATCCTGACGATCAGCATGGACCTGCCCATGGCTCAGAAACGGTTCTGCGCCGCCGAGGGCATCGAGCAGGTCATCACCCTCAGCGACTACCGCTACTGGGACTTCGCCAAGAAGTATGGCCAGCGGATTAAAGAGAACGGCCTGCTGGCCCGGGCGATCTACGTCATCAGCCCCAATGGCGTGGTGACGTACAAGCAGCTCGTCCCCGAGTTGACGACCGAGCCGGACTACGACGCGGCGATCAAGGCTGCGGGCAAAGCCGCTGGCTAAGCGGTGCGGGCAAGGCCGGTATAAAAACTTTCCCAAACACCTTGACATATCTAGATAGTTTGATATTATTAGGTTGATGTCCGTGAAAGCCAAACAATCTGAGTTGATGGATCTCGCTTCGCTGGAGCAGGCGGCGGCGTGCTTGAAGGTCGTCGCCCACCCGCACCGGCTGCGGATGATCCAGATGCTGTTGCGAGGCGACTTCACCGTGGGGGAGTTGGCTCAGGCGTGCGACATTGTTCCGCACGCCGCATCGACCCACCTTCGGCTGATGCAGCACTGCGGGCTATTGCAGTCCGATCGCGAGGGTCGGCAGGTGTATTACAGCGTCGCCGAGCCCCACCTGGCGGACCTGATGAAATGCGTTGAAGGGCGTTTTGCGTAACACGACTTTTATTTCACCTTTTGTATCAACTTATCTAGATATTTCTATCTAACAAGGAGCGGCGTAATGAAACTCAAGTCACAACTCACAAAAACCTGGTGGTCACCCTACGCCGTCGGCGTCGGGATCGGCCTGCTGTCTTGGGCCACGTTCCTGTTCATGGACAAGGCCCTGGGCACTTCCACGACCATGGTCCGCGCGGCCGGTGCACTTGAAGGCACGGTCGCGCGTGACCACGTGGAATCGAACGCCTACTTCGCCAAGTACCTCGTCTCGACGGTGGACAAAGCGAACCCCGTCTTCGACTGGCAGTTCGCACTGGTCGCGATGCTGGTCGTCGGCGCCTTCATCGCCCGCAAACTGGGCAATGCGCCCAAGCCCCTGGCCGTCCCGGCGACCTGGGCAGCGGCCTTTGGCCCATCGAAGGTCAAGCGATATACCGCCGCATTCATTGGCGGTGTCTTACTGCTCTACGGCGCACGCATGGCCGGGGGCTGCACCTCCGGCCACGGCATCTCCGGCGGGTTGCAACTGGCCGTCTCGTCCTACCTGTTCATGGC
>JARFRI010000280.1 GCA_029287335.1 Phycisphaera sp.
GCGCACGATGTTTGAGCACTTCCGGTCCAGCCCACTCGCCGGCCAACCGATCCCCACCCCGCCACGCGGCGGCACACCACTGGGCGACACGCGAAACCAACTCACCCGCCGATTCATCACTGCGAACAGCGAGATGGGCTATGCTGGCATGGTCGTCTTTATCGACCGCCTCGACGAGCCCACCCTCGTCCACGGCGACGCGGAGAAGATGAAAGCCATCGCCTGGCCCATGTTCGACAATAAGTTCCTTAAGCAGGAACGCGTCGGCATGAAGCTTCTGCTGCCTCTTGAACTCCGCTACGAGTTGGCCCGTGAGTCGGCGACGTTCTTTCAGGAAGCAAGGCTGGACAAACAGAACCTCGTCGATCAACTAACTTGGTCCGGCGCGACGCTGTACGACCTTTGCAACAAGCGACTGTCGGCGTGCTACACCGGTACCGGCGAGGCCCCCACACTGCGGTTGATCTTTGACGATGATGTTAGTCGGGAGATGCTGATCGACGCGCTGGACCAGATGCATCAGCCGCGCGACGCCTTCAAATTCTTGTACGCCGCCCTCCAAGAGCACTGCCGACTGGTGGCGGATGACGAAAAAAATTATAAAATTGCCAGGATTACCCTCGAAACCGTTCGGCGCGACCAATCCAAGCGTGTCCAAGAGCTTTATCGCGGCCGCGGCCCTGCATAGCGTAACCTCCTGTATTATTGGATCTACACACCCCGCTTTGCCCAATCCTTTGGCACAGACGATTATTTGCATAAAACTTAGGCAGCTGCGCCAATGTAAGATCCGTGCCAAATGCCCGTCTGTCCAACAACCACAAAACTTTTCTCTTGTTTTTGGCCACACAGACCGACTTTTCACGATAAACTAACTATGCTAAATTTTAGGCATCGGCCTTGCACTAAGCGTTAGTCATGGTACGTGCCATCTGAAACAGGTTTTATCCACCCCTCCAAGGAGACCTAGTCTTGAAAACCTCGAATCTCACCCGTTTGTTCTCCACCGCCGCAGTCATCGGCGCCCTCGCAACCCCGGCACTGGCCGACGACCACGCAGAAGAAGGCATCTTCATTCCAGGTGCCTCCGCTGAGATCACGCTCGATTACGTGACCCAGTACTTCTTCCGCGGCTATGAGCAGTCCAACACCGACACCGGCGGCTCGTTCCAGCCCGGCGCTTCGTTCACCATCGACGTGACCGACGACGTCAGCGCCACCATCGGAACCTGGGGCGCATTCGAATTCGATGCACCAGCAGGCACCGCCAACCCTAGCGCTTGGTATGAGCAGGATGTCTACGGCAGCCTTGACACCTCCGTGGGTGACTACTCCATGGGCGTTGGCATCACCTACTTCGACTACCCCGGCCCCGGCGGTAGCGTCATCGAAGCATTTGCTTACGTCGGCTATGACGACTCCGAGTTGCTCGGCGACTTCGCCTTCGCTCCTTACGCAACCGTCGCGGTTGAAGTGAACAACACCAACACCCTCAACGGTGACGAGTCGAGCTACCTCGAACTCGGCGGCGAGTTCAGCCTCCCAACCGAAGGCACTGCGATCGAAGCATGGTCTTGGTCCGTTCCCTTCGCTTTCGGCCTCTCGCTTGACGACTACTACGTCGACGCCGCCGGCGACGACGAGTTCTTCGGCTTCGCCAGCGTTGGTCTGGTCGGCTCGATCCCAATGAGTGAACTCATCGGCAGCGACGAATATGTCGGTGCATGGGACCTCTCCATCGGCGTCACCGTCCTGTTCCTCAACAGCTCCGTTACCGGTCAAGTCGACAACACCGACGACACCAGCGACAACATGCAGTTCATCGGCTCCATCGGCCTCAGCCGCAGCTGGTAACTCTCCCGCTGGCTTGCCAGCAACCGCCGGCCGCCCCTTAGTTATCACGAACTAGCCGGCAATATGCGTTTCCAATAAAAACCCGCACGCTCAGGCGTGCGGGTTTTTCAATGCGCGGGTTCGAACTTTTTTTGAACCGTGCAGCGGGCGACGCGAAGCGTACCTTGGCGAGTCATCCGCGATTCGGGCGGGACGCTTCGCGTTGCCCGCTACACAGACTTACATCGCGATCTGATCGAGCGCGTCGATGAGCTGTGCGACCTCGTCGCCGGTCGTGAACGCACCCGGGCTGACACGGATCGAGCCAGTAGGAAACGTGCCGAACCGCTTGTGTGAGTACGGGGCGCAGTGCAGGCCCGGCCGGATCGCGATCTCAAAGCTATCGTCGAGGATCGAGCCGATGTCCGGCGCATCCATGTCGTTGACATTGAACGTCACCGTGCCGACGCGGGCCTTGGCGTCCGTGTTGCCGTAGAGCTTGAAGCGGTCGTCGTTGGCCACGAGGTCGATGATCTGCTGGACGAGTGCCTGCTCGTGGGCAAGCGTATCGGCTAGCGGTGTGTTATTGACGTGGTCGATCCCCGCTTCGAGGCCAGCGATGCCGACGGTGTTGGGCGTGCCGCCCTCGAGATAGTACGGGTACAGCGCCGGCTGGGTCGCTGTCGAGGAGTCTCCGCCGGTGCCGCCTTCACGGAACGGGACCAGTCGTCCGGTCGAGCAATCGACGAGTTCTGAAGGCTCAGGTACGCGCGTGCCGACATAAAGCCCGCCAGTACCCGTCGGCCCGAGCAACGACTTGTGCCCGGGGAACGCGAGTAGGTCAATCTTCATCGCCTGCACATCAATTGGCACGACACCAATCGTCTGTGCCGCGTCGAGACAAAACAACACATCCGCTTCACGCGCGATCGCGCCGATTGCCGCAGCGTCCTGGATCGTGCCGATTACGTTACTCGCGTGCGTCACAACGATCAGCTTGGTTTGCGGCGTGAGGGCTGCCTTGATGTCAGCCGGGTCAATGAGCCCGTTGTCATCGCAATCGACGCGCGTCAGATCGATCTTGCCTGCCTGAAACATCGACTGCAATGGTCGGCTCACCGAGTTGTGCTCCAGCACCGTCGTAATCACGTGTGGCTTACTGCCGTTATTGATCACGCATTCGTTGATCACGCCTTTGATGGCGATGTTCAGTGCGTCTGTGCCGTTGAGCGTGAAGACCATGCGATCGTGCGTCGGCCCGTTGACCAATCGCGCGAGCTTGAGCCGAACACGGTCAAGCATCTCCTCGGCGGCGACGGCCATGCGGTGGCCGGCCCGGCCGGGGTTGGCCGCGTCCTTGGCGATGAAGTTCGCGGCGGCCTCGCCGACACCGGGGGCCTTGGGGAAACTGGTTGCGGCGTTATCGAGGTAGATCATGGCAAGGCAAGGATAGTGGTTTAGAACAGCGGTGCGTGGCCTTGGATACGACGCCAGGTCGAGAGCTGGCCCATGTGCATCGACTCGTGGCCCGCGAGAACAAAACTCAGAAAATCGTGCACCGTCGGCAGGCCAGGCCGCATCCGCTCGTTAGGGTTCTCGGCAGTGAGGACCTCTTCGCTGATTGCCGGAGCGAGCTTTGCGAGGTCGGCGTGGCCTTCCCGCCAAACCTTGAGCAGTTCATCCCACGCCGGGGAGTCCTGCTTGTCGGCTTCGCCCTTGGGCTTGCTGCCGCCGCCGAACAGCGGCTTCCATGCATCGGTGTCAATCTTAGGCGTACCGCCTCCCATTGCGATCACACGGTTAGCGACGAAGCCAAGGTGGCCGATGATCCAGGCCGGGCTGATGCCGCCATCACAGATGAGTTTGTACGCGTGACCTTCGTTGACATCGGCCAGCAGCATTTCGCCGTAGCCAAGCATGAAC
>JARFRI010000283.1 GCA_029287335.1 Phycisphaera sp.
ACCACAGTCTCGTGGGCTCGGAGATGTGTATAAGAGACAGGCGGCGGCGAGATCCGTCCCGTAATACGACATGGTGCCGTCTTGAGAAGTCTTAATTTTTGCAGGGTCGATTGCCATCAATGATTACCTTGCCACTGAATACTCTTCTATCTTATCGTAAACACCATCAAACCAACGGCGTCCCGGCCGGGGCACCTTCGAGCATCACGCGGCGTTGTGCCGTGGTGTGTGGGTCTTCGATGCGGGACGTCTGTGCTTCGTTGATCTCCGGGCAGGTCTGCATGATGTGCTCGAAGAGGAAGCGGTTGATCGTCTTGGGGTGGGTCATGTGCAGCAGGTGGCTGGAGCCATCGACGATCTCGACGTTGGGTGTGCCGTCGGCGGGGGCCTTGATCACCCAGTCATTTTTCGAGTGGATCTGATGCGTCGCCGGGTAGTCGCTGGGCGGGGTAAAGCCCGGCCAACTCACCGCGACACCTGCGGCCCACTTGGTCATCGCCTGATCCACTTCACGCGCACCCTGCATCAGCCGACCCTTGTCATCGTCATCCAGCCCTTCGCGTAGCGCGAAGCCGAGCTTGATGAGCGGCAGCACCTGATTCACCGAACCGCTTGGCACGCCTCGGCCCAGCAGCTCGGCAAGCTGCATGATGCCGGTGATCTTGTTGGCCTGACGCGTGGTCGAGATCAGGAAAACCGCGCGGGGCCTGGGGCTCAGGTGCATGGCCATTTCCTGGGCGAGCATCCCGCCGAAGGACACCCCGCCGATGAACAGCGGACGGTTGTCGTTGGGCCTGCCTTGATTTCCGGGGGTGCTCAGTTGCTTGGCCCATCGCTGGGCATAGGCCGCGACCGACTCGCCACGCTCATGCGGGATGAACTCAGGGGTCTCAAGCCGATCGCCAAAGGCCTTGCGCTGGTGGTCAAACACCGCAGGCGAAGACCCGAGTCCGGGCAAAAGGATCAGTCGGCCGGGGAGAGTGAGTTCGCGCATAGGGGTAGTTTAGCTTCAAGCGTTTGCTTCATGCGGCGGTCTCGACATAGTCGATCTCAACGCTTGCCTCGGGGATGGGTTGGCCGTCTTCTTTCAGGCCTTGCACATGCAGGTCGATCGCCTCGCGGATGAGTTGGCGAATCTCTTCAACGCTATCTCCGACGACGCCGACACCGGGCAGGTCCGGAGCATACGCGCCGTAGCCTTCGGAGGATTTTTCAATGATGACGGCATATCTCATGGGAGGTCCTCGGGCGTTAGGCCAGCTTGTTTGAGGATATTGCGAAGCGTACCGGTCGGTATTTCATTATTCGATGTGCCGGCAATGGTGACTCGGCCAGGCTTGGTCGTATGTTTGAATTGGCGGTGGCTGCCTCGTTGAGTGACTTGTTGCCAGCCGTGGCTTTCGATGAGTTTAATGACGTCCCGGACACGTGCTGGCATCATTTCAGTATAGCACACTGCAAACAAAACCCCCCATCTTGCGATGGGGGGCTCGTGGTGGAATCAATGAACTTCTTGCCGCTGAACTTACTCGGCCGGCTTTGGCGCTGGCACGGGAACAGGTTTGGGCTTGTTCTCGACCGCCTCGAACGAGTGCATCTTCATCTTGAAGACGAGCGTGGCGAAGGGGGGGATGTCCGGCGGGCTGCCTTGTTCGCCGTAGCCCAGGTTGTAGGGGATGACGGTTTCGAAGGTTGCACCCGGGCTCATGAGCTGGAGGATTTCGCCCCAGCCCTTGATGACTTGTTGTGCGGAGAAGGGCACGGTCCGGTCGGTGTCGAAGGTCGTTTGGATGACGCCGCCGTCGGTGAGCTTGAGCTCGTAGTCCATGGTGGCGATGTCGTTTTCGTCGGGGCTTGCGCCTTCGCCTGCTTCGACGATTTTGTAGGCGATGCCGGACTGGGTCTTCTTCCAGCCGTCCTCGGCTTTCAGGGCGTCGATGTAGGCTTGGCCTTCAGCGATCGCGTCTTGTTTTTGCTTGTCGACCATGTAGGCCTGGAAGGCTTGGAGCGTTTCCTGGACCTGCTCTTCGGTGAGCTTGGTCTTGGGTGCGACGGGCTCTTTGCCTTCTTCGACGGGCTCGGGCTTGAGCATGGCTTCATCGACGCCGGCGAGATAGCTGTCGGCCTTGAGATCGATATCCGCTTCGCGGTAGCTATTGCCGATGAGGTAGCCGATGCTCTTGCCGTCGTCTTCTTCTTTGAGTGCCGCAGCGATGCCGTCGACGAAGGCTTCCATGTCGACTTCTTCGGTTCGCTGGGCGAGGAAGCGTCGGGCCAGTTCAAAGCCCTGCGAGTAACCCAGCGCGTAGTCTTCGCGGTCTTCCTTAAGGCCCTTCTGGATGCCCTCGGCATAGGTCTTGGTGTTCAGGTCGGGCTGGGACGCGGGGATCTGCGTGCCGTCGCTTCGGCCGATGGCATAGCTAATACGGTCGAACATGGTCGCGAAGCCGTCGGGGTCGGGGTAGGCGGTCTCATCATCGAGTTTGAAGGCCTTGTCGCCGGAGTGGACGGTGGTGGGCTCGTGTTCGTGGTCGTGCTTTTCCTCGGCTTGGCCAAGGGCGGCGGCGACGGCGGCTTCGAGGTCGGCCTGCTGCTTTTGCGCAGCGGCGTCGTCCTGTGCGTAGGTCACGCTGAGTGTGCCAGCGGTGAGGGTGGTGGCGGCGAGCAATAGGCCCGTCAGGGTCTTGCGGGTCATAAATAGACTCCAAAGTGTGTGTCAGGATGGTCGCCGTGAGGCTCACGGCAGGTGGGTAAAGACGTACCAGTATACCTAGATCGTACGCGCCAAGACCCGTCGCGGTTCCATGAAACGGGCAAGCAGCGTCAAAACCCTTACAATTAAGCTGTAGATACGTTCACTGGAGACCCGCTATGCCGATCTTTACCATCCTGTTTGGTGTCGCCCTGATGGCGGTAGGAGTCGGTACCTACGTCGCGTCGGGTGCTGATCCGAGCATGCAGGGCTTTATCTTGCAGATGATCCT
>JARFRI010000289.1 GCA_029287335.1 Phycisphaera sp.
ACACGTTCTGCCCGCTCGGCCCGGTACTCGTCACTCCCGGTAGTGGCGACGACGAGATCCGCGACCCGCAGAACCTGCGCGTGCGCGGCTTGCTTGATGAGGACTGTCTACAAGACGGCAATACGAGCGACATGATCTTTACGGTCGCGGAGTTGATCGCGTTCCTCAGTCAGGACACAACGCTGCTGCCCGGTACGGTGATCCTCACCGGCACGCCGCCGGGCGTGGGCTGGGCGCGCGATCCAAAGCAACTGATGCGACCGGGGATGGAATCGGTGATCGAGATCGAGGGGATTGGGCGGTTGGTCAATCCGGTGGTTTAAGGCAGCGCTTTGCTTCACCGCAGAGGCGCAGAGAGCGCAAAGGGCGCAGAGCAAGGCAGAAGGGCAGCGTATTTGATGGCAGATATGGAACGTTTGAACAAGTTGAGTGAATTGGTGATTGGGGCAGCGATTGAGGTGCATCGTCATCTCGGCTCTGGATTTCTGGAATCGACGTACGAGCGTGCGCTTTCGATTGAATTGGAATTACGCGGGATTCAACACGAGGTACAGAAGCCCGTTGCACTGGAATACAAAGGGCGATCAATTGGTGATGGAAAGGTTGACTTATTGGTCGAAGGGATTCTGGTGGTTGAATTAAAAGCCGTCAAAGATTTAGCTGATGCGCACAAGACTCAAGTGTTGGCTTATCTCAAGGCCACAGAACATAAGCTTGGTATGTTGATCAACTTCCACAGCCCACTTCTCAAAGACGGCGTCAAGAGAGTTGTATTAGACACAGCAAGGGATTGACTTACCTCTGCGTTCTTTGCGTTCTCTGCGTCTCTGCGGTGAAGCGAAGCGTTGCCTTCAAACGAAGCTCAATTCACCTGGCCGATGCTGACTTCGCCGGTCGTTGCATTGACCGACAGCGTCAACACGTTCTCACCGGAGCGTAGTGTGATGGTTGCGTCGCTGGTCTGGTCGGTTTGGCCGTAGATGCCAAAGCCCAGTTTGTTGTCGTTGGTCTCGCTGGCGGTATCGAGGTTGTAGCTTTCGATGGTCACGCCTTGGAGTTGTTTGAGTGCGCTTGTGCCGAAGCTGCGGCTGTAGGGCAGGACGGTGTCGGGGTGGCTGATCGGCGTGGTGGGGTCTGATGCGGCGGCGATGTGCCAGGTCACATCGTTGTTATCGAAGACGATCAGGCGCGGGTCGTCGCTATGCGCGATGGACTCGGCCCGCGCGGCATCGATGTCGGCGGCGAGCACGCCAGCGGCGGAAGTCAGTCGCGTCGCGTCGGTAGCGGAGAACATCGGCACGGCCATGGCCCCGATAATACCGAGCACCGCTACCACGATCATCAACTCGAGCATCGAGACGCCGCTGCTTGCGTGTTGTCGTGATTGCCTTGCCATACAAGGAGTATCGGCGGTTTCTTGAGTCGGCTTGGGTACTGCCTGGATGGGGTGAATCGGACCTGCAATCCAGTCGATTATCCTTGTATGCGCAAGAGGAGCAAGCAATGCCGGGGCTTCACTCTCGCCGAGGTGCTCA
Organism: Phycisphaera sp.; assembly: GCA_029287335.1. Taxonomy (GTDB): domain Bacteria; phylum Planctomycetota; class Phycisphaerae; order Phycisphaerales; family Phycisphaeraceae; genus JAHQVV01. The sequence continues at coordinate 1,536 of JARFRI010000289.1, forward strand.
TCGCCTCGGCGATCTTGTCGTTTGTCACCCTCGGCATTGTGCAGGCGGTGACGGCCGGTCAAGCACGCACGCTCGATGCGCTCAAGCGCTCGCGGGCCCAGGCCTTGGCCGAAGTGCTGCTCGAAGAAATTTTAGCCAAGCCCTATGCCGACCCCGAGGGCGCGGCGACCATCGGCCCGGATGCTGGCGAGTCGACGCGCAGCGACTTCGACAATATCGATGACTACCACGGCTACCTCGAGATGGCGGGGACATTGGCGGACCATGCCGCGGTTGTGTACCCCAATGATTATCAATCGCTTGAACGCTCGGTGTCGATCGTCGCGGTGACCAATAGCGTGGCGGACCTGGGCGGCGACCACGCGGGCTTGCAGGTGACGGTGAGTGTGAATGAGCCGGGCGGTCGGGTGTGGACGGTCGAGCGTTTTGTGCCGGAGGCGAATTAATGCGACGACATAGCAGCATAATCAATCGCCATGCATGTCGTGGCCTGACGCTGTTGGAGTTGTTGCTCGCGCTGGCGGGCACAGCGGTGATCGGCTCGGCCGTGGCGGCGATGCTCACTGGCGTCGCTTACGGCACGTCGGTTGATAAAGACATGCGCTCACTCATCACGCGGCAGATGGCGCTGCGGGCCCGGGTCGAGGCGGAGGTGCGCGAGTCGCGCATGCTGCTGGACGCTGGGGCCGACTACATGATCCTTTGGTCGGCCGACAGCAATGATGACGGTTTGCCGAGCAAGGCAGAGATTCAGGTGATCGAATACGACGCGGTGATGGATCGCGTGATGCGCTATGCGCCTGCGCCGTTGATTGCAGACGTCGACTACGCACTCACCGATGACTTCCGCACCGCAACGAATAGCTACAAAGGCGAGAGCACGTTCCCCGGCGAGCGATGGGGCGAGCAGATCAGTTCGTTCGCGTTGACGCTGGACCACATCGACCCGCAGTCGGCCAGATTGGTTTCATTCCGATTCGGCATGGTCGGCGGCGAAGTGCCCTACACGGGGATCGGCGCCGCGGCGATCCGTAACGAGGTGAGTGAATGACCCTTGAAAGGAAGCCAAATCAGATTCGACGCAGCGGCGGCGCAGCGATGTTACTGGTCCTCATCGCGGTAGCGATGTGTACGATCATGGCGCTGTCGTTTCTTGCGGCTCAGGAACCCACCGCCGTGGTCGCGTCGAATATCGACCGCAAGACCCAGGCCCGCGCGATCGCCGAGTCGGCGCTGAAGAT
>JARFRI010000336.1 GCA_029287335.1 Phycisphaera sp.
GGTTGATCTCGCCGCCGCCGCACAACGCGCTGCGGCCGCCGCGAAGCAGCTCCGCGAGAAGGCCGCGTCGAATTAGGCTGCGTGTTCGTTGAATCATCTTGTCGCGATACGGCCCATTTTACCGGGGTCGCTTTGTGAATATCGATCGCCCGGATTGAAGTCGTGCCCATGATCGCACCGATGCAAGAGCATTGACGATCATGAGTTTCTTTGGCACACAATTCGTAGAGATGGCTCGCCCGACCCAGCGGGTGGATGTCGCGGTGTCGCGTGCGGCGCTGATCGTCTACCGACAATTAATGGGCCAGCCACACTTCCTGCTGATCAGCGCTCGGCGTGATGCGAACCGGCTGACCCTGCCCGGCGGCATGGTGGACAAGAACGAGTCGGCGATCCAGTCCGCGATCCGTGAAACCCTCGAAGAGTCGGGCGTGCTGACCGATCGGCACCAGTTCCTGGGCCTGTACCAGCACCAGAAAACCAACGGCAAGGTCTACCCGACCCAGACCTTCATCGCGCGCTACGCCGGCTACCAAGCCAACCACGAAAAGCGGTCGCTGCACTGGCTGACCGTCGCGGAACTGCGGCAAGCAAGCCAATCGATCCGCCAAGCGGTGCGCGAGCAGGTTGAACTGGCAGCCGATGCGCTGCCCGCCTACATCGCCGCAGCGTGACCCGCCTGTCAAATTGAATCATTGGTTGGAATAGTGGGCTTGGCTCGCCGGTTGTTCTTTCCTCTAGCCCAAGGATGCCTCATGCCCGCACTGATTCTGTTCGTTCTTCTCTCGCTTGTTCTGCTGACCGCTTGTGATGAGCAGGAAGCCGAGGCCCCGCCGATCGATAACGCCTCGGCAAGCACCAGCCTTCAAGATGCGCTGGATACCAAGAAGGCCCAGTGGGCAGAGAACGCAACCGAGCGGGGCAAGATGCTCTACGACGACGGCATCGCCAAGGTCAAAGCCACCGGCGTCCTCGACACGATGAAACAAGTCGGCGACACCGCGCCGTCGTTCACTCTGCCCAACGCTGTCGGCGACGACGTCTCGCTCGCGACACTGCTCAAGGAAGGCCCGGTCATCGTCGTTTTCTACCGCGGCGCGTGGTGCCCATACTGCAACCTCACCCTCGCCGCATGGCAGGCACGACTGGATGAGATCCAAAGCCTCGGCGGACAACTCGTCGCGATCAGCCCACAACTGCCCGATTTTTCGCTATCCAGTCAAGAGAAGAACGAACTGAAGTTCCCCGTGCTCAGTGATGTTGGCAACAAGATCGCCGATGCCTTTGGCGTGACCACGCAGGTCACCCCCGAGATCATCAAGCTCTGGGAAGGGCGGATCGACCTCGAAGAACACAACGGCGACACCTCCGCGAAGCTACCCCTGCCCGCTACGTTCCTGATCGATACCGACGGCACGATCCACTTCGCCCATGCCCACGAAGACTACCGCGTCCGTGCCGAGCCTGAGGATGTAATCGCGAAGTTCAAAGAGCTTGCAGGTCAGTAACGCCTCGGCGTATCGCGTTACGATACGCCGATGCAGAAACGCTCCCTCGGCCAAACCAATCTTGCCGTCTCGCCCCTGACCCTTGGCGGGCTCTTCACCTCCGATCTCGGGCGCGGGGTGGACGCCACTGTGCAGACGCTGACCCGTGCGTTTGATCTAGGCATCAACTTCATCGACACCGCCCCGGCCTACGCCAACTCCGAAGAAACGCTCGGCAAGGCACTGGCCCAAGTCACCAACATCCCCGACGACCTGGTCATCTCCACCAAGCTCGGCGGACGACCCCAGCCCTTTGACCCACAAGATAAAAATGGACTTATTCAATCCGTTGAAGAAAGCCTGCGTTTATTGGGTCGGGAAACCTTCGTTGTGTTGATCATCCATGAGCCGGATCGACCCGGGCAATACGCATGGTGGTCCGATCCTGCCAACGTCGATGGGCCGGTCCTTGAGGTGCTGGATCAGTTGAAAAAACAAGGCAAAATCCGTCACGCCGGCCTGGGCGGGACGACCGTCAACGAGATGCATCACTTGGTCGTGTCCGGCAAGTTCGATGTCTTACTGACCGCGTTTAATTACAGCCTGTTGTATCGAGAGGCCGCAATGGAACTGCTGCCCACGGCACAAGCCAACGGCATGGGCGTGATGCTCGGCAGTGTGTTGCAGCAGGGCGGGTTAGCCAAGCGATATGACGACGCGATCAAGAACAAGCCGGCCTGGATGTCGGCGCAGCGTCACCTGCAGTTTCTTGCCCTTTACCAACTGCTCGACGACACGGGAATGTCCCTGCCCGAGTTAAGCATCCGCTTCACCGCGATGCACCCCGCGGTGAGCACAGTCCTGCTGGGCACATCCAACCCCAAACACCTCGAAGCCGGCGTCCGTGATCTGGAGAAGGGCCCGCTATCTCATGAACTGGTTGAAAGGCTCAACGACATCGCCGCGATGCTCCCGTATCGGCCCTTCGAAGAGCCGATGATCCTGCCACTCGGCAAGCCCTACTTCGGCCCGGGACGAGCAAACGTCGGCGAGGGGATCCAGGTCGGCAAGCTCTAACCAGATCAATCGACCGATTTGTTGGCGAGTTCGGTCCATGTCACATGCTGGCCAGCCGTGCGTCAGGGCGTCACCAACTTTTAATTTAATAAAATATGAATGTCGTCGTTCGTTTCACGGCCGCGCTCAGGTATGCTGATCAGCATGCATCACTTGACGCGATGGATGTTCCTTCTGCTCACCTTGTCGC
>JARFRI010000365.1 GCA_029287335.1 Phycisphaera sp.
GCGACAAGCTGCAAGACGAACTGGAACGCAAGATCCGTGGTCTGGTCGTGGACAACCTGCGTGCGATGCTCAAGCAGCAGACGCAGATCCGCGAGCAACTAGAGATCGTCTCGGACCAGGCCGACCAAGGCGATGCGCGGGCGATTGTGCAGGTACGCAGCTTCGCGCCGCCGGAGTTGGAGATCATCACGCTGGCGGAAGAAACGATCGAGCTGTGCGAGCTGGTCGAGTTCAGCGTCGCGCTGCCCCCGGCTCTCTCGGCGGTGCGCGACCGGATGGTGTACCTCGTGGATGACTACTCGGCAGGCCTGGGCGGGCAAGCAGTCGTCGCGTCGACGATTCAGGTTGAGAAAGACCTCGAAGCGCTCATCGACGCGATGGAGATGAGTAATGCGAACCAGGAGCCGAAGGATCAGGACCCGCAGGAAGGCAACCCACGCGAGCAGGAGCAGCGCGAGATCAACCAGATCCTTGCCGAGCTTCGGATGCTGCGGATCATGCAGGTCGCGACCAATGAAAATGTCGTCCGCCTGGAACAGGCCCGAAAGTCCGGCGACCTGCCCCAGAGCGTCCTGCGTCAGCGTGAAGAAATGACCCGCGACCAGCAGGACAGCGTCCGCGATGCGACGGCCCAACTCCGCAAACGCGCGATGGAAGGTGGCTGATCGGACCACCAGTTGGGGTGGCACTGACAAACGGAGTCGGCGGAGTTTGTCAGTGGGTCAAGTCCACGCCCCGCTCGCACCCACAGATGGACAATCTCGCCCAGTGAATCTGATACGAGAACCGAACCGAACTACAATGCGTCACATACACTTAGGAGCCCCCCTGATGAAACATGCCACCAAAACCCTACTCGCCGCCCTGCTGATCTCCGCCTGCCCGGTGTTTGCTCAAGAGGAAGCTGGCAACAGTGAAGCTGAGCCCGAAATCGAGATCATCAACGGCATCCCGGTGAACCCGGAGCTGAAGAAGATGATCATGGAGTCGCAAGAGAAGCTCTCGGTGCAAGAGCTGATCGAGATGGCCAACAAGGTGATGCAGCAGCAAGAAGAAGCGGCCGCTGCAGCCGCCGCCGCCGCGGACAAAGAGTGGCTCAATGAAGACCCCCTGGGCACGCTCGAAGAAGAGATGTACGACCTGGTGCAGGACATCGACAAGAGCGACACCGATGACGAGACCCAGTCCCAAGGCGAGGAAGTCGTCCGAAAGATGGACACGCTGATTGCAATGCTTGAGAAGGCATCCAGCGCGTGTTCAAGCTGTGCGGGCAACGGCCCGGGGGGACCAGGCCAGGATGGCCCGGCCAACGGTAACAAACCCGCAGAGGACTCCACCCTCGCCGCGGGACCGGGCGGCAGCGGCGAACTGGGCGCATCGGGCGAGGGCAACAACCGCTTTGAAGACCTCGACCCCGCACAGCGCGACGCGATCCTCCGAGCCAACGAAGAGAACCAGGGCCTGCCTGCCGAGTTCGATGCGTTGCTGGCCGAGTACTACCAGCGCCTCGCGGCCGAGCGTGCCTTGACCGCTGAAGACGACGAAGCCGGCAACGAGTAAAGCCTCAACCCCAACGAGAGACGATGAACCAACGCGCCATGTCAATAGCGGGTCGATCGACCTTGTGTCTCGCTTGGCTCGCGGTCTGTGCGCTTGGCCTGCCTTCACGGGCCGACATCGTCAACGCGATCGATCAGGGCGAGCTCGGCGGCGACGTCACCCTTGCCCCAGGCAACACCGCCATCACACTCACCGACAGCGAAGGCAAGACCCAAAGCCTCAACCTCATCGACATCGATGAGATCCGCTTTAACGTTGACCCCAGCGTCAAGCGCGACGATCAACTGCTGCTCATCAACAACGACACGGGCAACGGCACCCGTCAAAAGCAAGAATCGGTCAAGCTGCGCAAAGGGCTGCACCGCATCACCATCCCGTATTGGCAGGCGCAGGGCGACCACAAGCTGTCGGTCTTCGTTGCTGGGCCTGGCATCAATGGGCGATCCGAGCTGAGCTCGTCGCAACTGCGCTGCTTCCGCGACACAAGTGATTTTTCGGACGCCTCGCAAGGGACCGACGAGAAGGGCTACCGCCTGCCCGAGTTGCCGCTGGATGAAGCGGGCAACCGCCGACGCATGCTGACCCGCGCGCGCTACCGTTTGTACGTCGGCCAGGAAGGCGTGTTCCCGCTGAGCGTTGCCGGGCTGTCGGGCATGCAGCTCAAGCGCTCGGGCACCACCAGCTCGATCAACACCGGCATGCTCAACGAGCACAAGGCCAGCGTCGGCTTGGTCTTTGACGCGTTCTTCATGGCCGAGCAGGATGGTGAGTACAAGTTCACCCTGCTCAGTGACGACGGGTCCCAGCTCTACCTGGGGCAGGTCGAGTCCTTTTCAAGCGATGCACTAAACGAAACCCCGGTCAATGCGCCGTGGCGTGCTGAGCTGGCCTACGACGGCGTGGCCCGGGGCGAGCTCAAGTCGATCGCCGACGAGACGATGACCATGCACATCCCACTGGTCAGCGATATGACCATCGCGCTGAGCCAAACCCGGTCGGTGTGGGACAAAAAGATCGACCCGTCCACGATCAACCGCGACAACGAGCCTGACAATGAGGACACGGTTTACCTGCGGGATAAGAACGATGCGGCAAACATCCGCTCGGTCAGCGGGAAGGTGTCGGGGCTGGATGACACGGCGCTGACGTTTGTGTTCCGTGGCGAAGAGCGATCGATCACGCGCGACCGTTTGGTCGGCCTGGTGTTCAAGCACGGCAGCCGGGCCACCCCATCAGACCCGGGCGTTCACGAGGTGCTCGTGTTGCAAGGCGGCCAGGTGCTGCCTTGCCGGGTGAAGTCGATCGGTGAGCATGTGACGTTTACGCTGCTTGGTGGCGGGCAGGCCGTGCCACCGCGCGACGTGGTGCGTGCGATCCGGATCGAGAACGGCCGACGCATCGACCTGACCCGCGTTGCGCCCAATGCCGAGGAAGCGGTCCCTTACTTCGGCCTCAAGCTGCCGCATCGCGTCAATACCAACTTCTCGGGCAAGCCGATCGTGCTCTTCAACGAGAAGACCTACGAAAGCGGCTTGGCTGTCCACAGCAAGAGCCGGCTGCACTACAAGCTCAAGCCAAACTGCGAGAGCTTCCAGGCGAGCTTCGGGCTGATGAACCCCGGCGGCAAGCTCGGCAACGTCACCGCCCGCGTGCTCGGCGACGGCAAGGTGCTCTGGGAACAAGCCAACATCACCGCATCAACCCCGGTCATCGATGTCGATGTCGCGCTCAAAGGCGTCGAGCGCATCATCCTCGAAGTCGACTTCGGCGAGGGGCAAAACGTCGGCGACCGCGCCGCGTGGTGCGACCCCCGACTGATCTACGCCAGCAAGGACCAGCCATGACCCGAGCACGCCCACTGGCTTTGACGCTGCTGCTGGCCTTTGCCCCGCTGGCGCTGGCCCAGCCCGACACGACGAAGCCCCAGCCACAACCCGAGCCTCAGCAGCCCGCGGCGGAGCCGGAAGTACAAGACGCGCCGCCCGAGCCTGTCGCTGAGCCCGAGCCGACACTCGTGTTGCGTGAGCTATTGGTGCTTCAAACGGATCGCTACGACGACACCGCGAACAACCCCAAGCTCATCCCGACGACGTTGTTTAACCCAATCCCGCACCAGGGCCGAGCCAAGCGCGTGAATGTCGACGGGGCTTATGAGTTCGTGCCGATGCCGCTTGGGCTGATCACGTTCCAGGGCACGATCGATGAGCCCATCAAACTCCGGCTCACGCTGAATGACAGCAGAGACCGCTTCCAAGCGCACTGGCCACCCAACGCGATCGAGGGCGATCGATTCGTGCAGTGGCAGGACGTGGTGACCGGCGAGGACCAACTCCGGGCCATCCCCTTCGGGAATGATCAAAATTGGCTCGACAGCATCCGCAACGGCGACGACCGGCTGTGGTTCCAATCGCGTGGCGGAGAAAGCAAGGAACGCTTCCTCCTCTACGACGTCGCGCTCAGATTCAAGCCCGCGATCGACCTGACGCTCACCGACGAGCAGTACCGCCTCGCGACACGGGCCCCCGAGCAAGCCGCCCCGCCGCTGAGCATCCTGGTCCGCAAGTCGCAGGCGGGTTGGTCTTCCGATGCCTTGGCCGCGCCCTGGACCATCACCCCCGCGCCGATCGCCACGAAGCACCCCGACGCGACCTCAGCGACATCGCTGGCCCAGGCCTTGGAACCGATCAAGGACCTGCTCACAAGCCGGGGCTACAACGCGCAGGAGATCGAGCTTGCATTAGGCATGATCGCTTCTGCCGGTTTCGACAAGTCCAACATGTCCCTGGTCTACGTCTTGCCGGTTGGCGTGATCGACGAGCACATCCGACTGCAGATCAAGCCCGCGCCCGATCAGGTCATCCGCACCGCGATCGTCGTCGTCAACAACGTGGACCCCGACCTCAGTTCGGTGATTAACGCCCTGCTCGACGACCTGGGCAGCGAGCAATGGTTCAAACGCGACCGGGCCCAGCGCGAGCTGATTACCCTGGGACAGGCCGCGATCAAAAAAGTCCAGCAACTCAAATCCAACAAAGACCCAGAGATCGCCTTCCGGGCCCGTCAGATCCTTGAGGAATACGACTGGAAGATGAACGGCGGAAACAAGTGACGCAGCCGCTGGGCGTTGTCCCGGGGGTTGGCAGATCGTTCCGGGGCGTAATCGATCTGGATCAGAGCCGTCTTAATACAACATCACCGCGTTTGAGCGGCACCACCGTTGATTCCATGGGATATGGCGTTGGCGGTACACTATTGAACTGACATCTACACACAGGCCTAACGCCAGGAGACCCGCCGTGACCAAGCCCCTCAGCACCAATCGTCGAACCTTTATGAAAACCAGCGCTGCCGTCGGCGGCGCCCTCGCGCTGGGCAGCAGCTTCAACACCGCCTATGCCCAAGGCAGCGAAGAGATCAAGGTCGCGCTGGTCGGATGCGGCGGACGCGGCACCGGTGCGGTCGCGCAGATGTTCAACACGCAAGGCAACGTCAAGCTCGTCGCCGTCGCCGACGCCTTCAAGGAAAGCACGGACAAAGCACTGAACTCGCTCAAGAAGCGCGACGAAGCAAAAGTCGCGGTGACCCCTGAGACGATTTTCCACGGCCTGGACGCCTACAAGAAGGCCATCGACTCGGACTGCGACGTCGTCGTCATCGCCACGCCGCCCGGCTTCAAGCCTCAGCAGTTTGAGTATGCCGTGTCCAAGGGCAAGCACATCTTCTGTGAGAAGCCCGTCGCCGCGGACGCACCGGGCATCCGCCGCTTCCTCGCCGCGGTTGAGTCCTCCAAGAAGCAGAACCTGCATATCGGTATCGGCCTGCAACGCCGGCACGAAACACATTACATGAACCTCATGGATAAGATCCACGACGGTCTGATCGGTGACATCGTCAACCAGCGCGTCTACTGGAACGGCGGGGGCATCTGGTTCCGCGGCCGACAAGACGGCTGGACCGACATGCAAGACCAGTGCAACAACTGGTACCACTTCATCTGGTCCTGCGGAGACCAGATCGTCGAGCAACACATCCACAACCTCGACGTCGCGTGCTGGGCCAAGAACGCCTACCCCGTCAAGGCCAACGGCATGGGCGGCTGGGGTCGTCGGCTCAACGGCGACGGCAAGGAATCACAGATCTACGACCACACCTTCGTCGAGTACACCTTCCCCGACGGCTCGACCATGCACAGCCAGGGCCGACACCTCAAAAACTCGATGACCCGCGTCGGCGAATCCGCGCACGGCACCAAGGGCGACGCCTACTTCCCCGCCGCGTACAAGCTGCACGGCGACGCGAAGCCGACCAAAATCGAAGGCAAGGGCGGCGGCCACCAGCAAGAGCAGACAGACTTCATCAACGCACTGATGGCCGGCGAAATCTACAACGAAGGCGAATACGGTGCGCACTCCACCTTCACCGCCATCCTCGGCCGAGAGGCCTGCTACTCCGGCAAGGAACTGGCGTGGGACGACGTGCTGGAAAATGGCAAGAACTGGACCCCGGGCATCGACAACTGGGACTGGAACACCGTCCCACCGGCCGTCAAAGGCCCAGACGGTGCCTACGACATCCCTAAGCCCGGCATCTACAACTTCAAAGAGCCCCTGCCCGCAGGCCTCGGCGGCGTGAACCAGGCTTAACACGAGTCAATTAAACCACCCACCAACGGCGGCGCACCATGCGCCGCCGTTTTTTATGCGCCGAGCAAAGCGACACCAGCGACGAACAAGCAATGGACCCCATCCGCCTGCTCGAGCAGAAGTCCGCGAGCGCAATGCCGGGCGATAACGCGAATCCTCCACGCCACTTGCTGCCGTGTATGAGTTGGTGCGCTTCAGCATCCTCTCATAGACTGTTAGTCAATTCGCCTTGCAATTCGGACCCCCCTTCTTTAGGAGCCTGCTCATGTCCCTTCAACGCCGTGACTTCCTCAAACTAACCGCCGCCTCCGGGTTGGCCTTCTCGACCAGCTCGCTGTTGTCCGCGTGCTACGCCGCGCCGGCCGTCGCGCCGCGCCGCATCGGACCTAACGACAAGCTCAACGTCCTGTCCATCGGCGTCATCGGCTCCATCGGCGCCGCCGACCGCAAGCAAGTCGCCAGCCACCCGCGCGTCAACATCGCCGGCCTGTGCGACGTCGATAGCAAGTACCTCGAAAAGGCAGGCAACGAACACCCCGACGCTTTCCGCGAAAAGGACTACCGCGAGGTCTTCGATAAGCACGCCGACAAGTTCGACGCCGTCATCGTCTCCACCCCCGACCACACCCACTGCGCCATCGATACCCTCGCGCTGTCCAAGGGCAAGCACACCTACGGCCAAAAGCCGCTGGTCCAACAACTCGAAGAGGTCACCCTCCTCCGCAACGCGACCGAAGCCAACCCAACCCTCTCGACACAGATGGGCAACCAACGCATGCAGTCCCCCGGTCGACGCGCCGCGGTCCACGTCCTCAAGACCGGCACCCTGGGCAAGTGCAAGGAAATCTTCGTCACCACCGGCTCGGGACTCAAGGGCGGCGGCGGCTACTTCAACAACCGCGAACTGCTCCCCACCGAAGCACCACCGGCCCACCTGGACTGGGACCTCTGGCAGTCCGGCGTCCAACCCCTCATCGAGTACCGCCCCAAGATCGCACCGCTCAAGTGGCGAGCCCTCTGGGACTACGGCACCGGCGGCCTGGGTGACTGGGGCTGCCACCTCCTCGACGTCGTCTTCTACGCCTACCCCGAACTGACCAGCCCAACCGCTGTCATCGCCGAGGTCAAAGACCCACCCGAAGGCATGTTCCACGCTCGCACCTGCAAGACCGTCCTGACCTACGACACCTCGACCGACGCCTTCGCGGATAAGACCGTCAAGGTCCACTACTCCGACGAGGGCCAGATCGCGACCAATGAAGAACTGAACCTGTCCGCCGATGTGAAGTCGACCAAGGACAAGAACCAGACCTGCTTCGTCTGCGAGGGCGGCACGCTGATCCTCACCGCCGGCGGCAAGCTGGAAATCTGGCGCGACGGCAAAAACGAAGACTGGAAACAACTCGAAGGCATGCCCGACTTCCAAGGCTTCAACCACTGGCACGAATGGATCAACACCGCCCTGGGCGAGCACAACCCCGACCTGCACTGGTCGCCGTTTGGCGTCGGCCTGAAGATCACCGAAGGCGCCCTGCTCTCGGTCAAAGCCACCATGTACCCCGGCAAGGAACTCAAGTGGGACAGCAAGAAACTCGAGTTCACCAACCACGCCGAGGCAACCAAAACAATCGTCAAACGCGACTACCGCAAAGGCTTCGA
>JARFRI010000380.1 GCA_029287335.1 Phycisphaera sp.
TGCTGGGGGTGTGGACCCAGGTTGGCCTTGCCCAAGTCACGGCGTCGTTGGTGAGCTTCGCCAGCGCGTCGTAGATCGCAGCGTGCTTGGTGGTGTTACTCAAGTGCTCCTGGCCGCGGATGACGTGGGTGACGCCCATGAGTGCGTCGTCGCAGACGACGGCGAAGTGGAACGTTGGGAGCTTGCCGCCATCCTCACCCTTGCGGATGACGAAGTCTTCGAGGTCGTCTGCTTTGACTTCGATGTGGCCATAGACCGCATCATCAAACGCGATGTCGCCGCGGTGGCTGCCCATCTTCAGGCGGACGGCGCCGTCTTCTTCGTAGGCTTCGCCGGCTTCCAGCAGCAGATCAATGTAGATGTCGTACATCCCCAGTTCAGCGCGTTGGCTCTGGAAGTACGGGCCGTTGTCGCCGAGTTGGGTGGTGTAGGGGTCGGTCGTTTCGTCGGGTGATGGGCCTTCATCCCAGTTCAGGCCAAGCCAGGTCATGTCGCGGATGATGCCGCGGGTGGACTCGGGGCTGGAGCGTTTTTTGTCGGTGTCTTCGAGTCGCAGGATGAACTTGCCGTTGTGACCACGGGCGTAGGCCCATGAGAAGAGAGCCGTGCGTGCGCCGCCGATGTGCAGGGCACCGGTGGGGCTGGGTGCGAAGCGGGTGACGACGGGTCGGGTGATTTTAGGGTCGGCTGGCATAAGAGGAGGATTGTAGCGACCTGAGTGTGCCATGAAATGGGAGGGCGAGGCTCCTGCCGAGCCGCGAATCTTCTGCGACTTGCGGCTCGGCGGGAGCCTCGCCCTCCCAGAGCGAGATTCAATTGATATCTGGTTTAGTTAGATCGCAGCAACGCCGGCTTCGGCGACGGCGTGGTCGTTTTCGACCGATGAGCCCGAGACGCCGATGGCGCCGATGACGTTGCCGTCCGCGTCTTTGATGGGCAGGCCGCCGGGGAAGGTGATGAGTCCGCCGTTGGAGACTTCGATATTAAAGAGTGGGCCGCCGGGCTGGGACAGTTCGCCGATCGTGCCGGTGGGGAAGTCGAAGAAGCGGGAGGTCTTGGCTTTTTTGATGGCGATATCGATCGAGCCGAGCCAGGCACCGTCCATGCGGGCGAAGGCCTTGAGGTTCGCGCCGGCGTCGACGACAGCGATGTCCATCTTGGTGTCGATCTCGCCAGCTTTCTTGATGGCGGCTTCGACGGCTGCTTGGGCTTGTTCGAGGGAGATGTCAGGGGTATTCATGGGGTGACTCCGGTTGAGGGTTTGGGGAATTGTTTCGGGAAGGACTATAGCAAGGCGGACGCGGGTTGTTGGGGTGCGCGTCTTCTCTCATTCAATTTTTAACGCCAAGCAGCCGAGGGTGCCAAGGCAGCCAAGTCATTTGATGCTTTTCTTAGATGATTGAATTTGAAACTTGGCTCGCTCGATTCGCTTGGCTCCTTGGCGTTGAAACCGCGAGATTCAGTAGAATGCTCACGAATGAGTGATGACACCAAGACAAACGAACCGGCCGAGGAAAACTTCCTGCGAAAAATCGTGGCGGAGGACCAGCGCACGGGCAAGCATGCGGTGCCGGTGACGCGGTTTCCGCCTGAGCCCAACGGCTTTTTGCACATCGGCCACGCGACGACGATCTGCCTGAACTTCGGTATCGCGCGGGACTTCGGCGGCCGATGCCACCTGCGCTTCGACGACACCAACCCCGTCAAAGAAGAGCAACGCTACATCGACGGCATCAAGCAGGACATCCGCTGGCTCGGTTTCGATTGGGGCGAGCACGAATACCATGCCAGCGACTACTTCGATCAGCTGTACGACTGGGCGGGTTTGCTGATTAAGCATGGCTATGCGTATGTAGATGACCAGACGCTGGAGCAGATGCGAGCGACGCGCGGCACCGTGACATCGCCCGGAAGCGCTTCGCCGTTTCGTGATCGGCCTGCGGAAGAATCACTGGACCTGTTCGCGAAGATGAAAGCGGGGGACTTCCCTGATGGCGCGAAGGTATTGCGTGCTAAGATCGATATGGCCAATTCGAACATGTTGCTGCGCGACCCGGTGATGTATCGGATCCTTCATGCCGAGCACCCGCGCACCGGCAGCGATTGGTGCATCTACCCGATGTACGACTTCGCGCATGGCGAGTCGGACTGGATCGAGGGCGTGACGCATTCGCTCTGCTCGCTGGAGTTCGAGGCGCATCGCCCGTTGTACGAGTGGTTTGTCCAGAAGATCGACGAGCTAGGTGGTGCCCCGGAAGGCCGAACGCATCACCCGCGGCAGATCGAGTTCGGCCGATTCAACTTGTCTGGCACGATGATGAGCAAGCGGAACCTGCTCGCGTTGGTGCAGGAGGGCAAAGTTGCCGGGTGGGACGACCCGCGGATGCCCACGCTTGTAGCGATGCGCCGCCGGGGGGTGACGCCGGCATCGCTGCGCAACTTCGTCAACATCGTTGGCATGTCGCGTCGGCACAAGACCATCGAGATCGCGCTCTTTGAGAACTGTGTCCGCGAAGACCTCAACAAGGTCTCGCAGCGCCGGGCGGTCGTGATCGATCCGATCAAGGTCGTCATCACGAACTATCCCGACGATCAAGTGGAGCAGATGACCGCGACCAACAACCCGGAGAACGAGGCCGACGGGACGCGCGAAGTGCCCTTCAGCAAAGAGCTCTACATCCAGCGCGAAGACTTTATGGAAGACGCCCCCCGGAAGTTTTTCCGGCTCAAACTTGGCGGTGAGGTTCGGCTGCGTTATGGCTACTGGATCAAGTGCGAGGAAGTGATCAAAGATGATGCGGGCGAGATCGTTGAGTTGCGTTGTACCTACGACCCGCAGACGCGCGGCGGCGAGAACCCACCCCCCGATGAAGAGGGCAATGTCCGCAAGGTCAAAGGTACGATCCACTGGGTCAGCGCGGCCCATGCGCTGCCGATCGAGGTGCGTTTGTACGATCGCCTATTCGCGACCGACAACCCGGAGGCTGGCAAGAAGAAGCGTGATTGGCGAGAGAATCTCAACCCCGAATCACTGGTGACGACCACGGCGCTGGCTGAGCCCGCGCTGGCTGAAGCGCAACTGGGCCAGCCCTTGCAGTTCGAACGCGTCGGCTACTTCACGCTCGACGCGGATAGCGATAAGCCAGCAGGCAAGCTGATCTTCAACCGCACCGTGACGCTGAAAGATTCCTGGGCGAAGCAGCAGAAGAAGTGACCGCGATCTTAGGCGGTGCCAGGCTCACGCCACGACGTTGATCGTCTGCCCGGGGCCGAGTGGGCGCTGGGTCTGCTGGGCGTTTTGTTGCACATCGGCGGCAGACTGCAGCAGTGCGATCGCCGCATCGCCCTGGGCCTTGGCCGCGTCCAATGATTTGCGCGCGACGGCGTAGGCCACTTCCTGCTGGACCTGGGCTTGGCTAAACGAACTGATGGCGGCGATGTCGGACATATCAAGATCATCGGCCGGTTCTTACCGATGGTAGAGGGGTGTCGTGTTATCGGCCCTACCTCCGCGACGGGTCTTGCCCGCTTTCTGGATCGAGGTTTGCTGATGCCTAAAGCCTTCGCCACGCCGATCAAGCTCGCGGTGTTCGCGCTGATCGTTGTTGGGTTGTACGTGTTGTTCATCCATGAAGATCGCGTGGTGTTGCCGCCGGGGGTGAAAGCGCCGGACGAGCCGGTGCAGGTCAATATTGAGCCGTTGGTGGTGTATGAGTACGACGATCATCAGGTGACGGCCGTGGCTAGGTTTAACTTGCAGGCGAAGGTGCTCGGGCGTGAGCGGTACCGCTTGGGCAACGAGTCAACGCTTTCGCCGATCGACTTGGTGCTGGGCTGGCAGCGGATGTCGGATCAATCGGTGGTGGATGAGATCAGCATCTCGCAGTACGGCCGGTGGTATCGCTGGGAAGCGGACACACTGCCGATTTCGGTTCGGGACATCGAGCGGTGCAGTGCGAACATGCACATGATCCCCAAGAACGATCGCGTGCGTGAGAAGTTGCTGGCGGTGCGCACCGGCGAGATCGTGGCGGTCGAAGGCTACCTCGTGAACGTCTGGGCCAGCGGCGGCTGGACGTGGAACACCTCGACCACGCGCGAAGACACCGGCGGCGGGGCGTGCGAGATTATCTGGGTCGAGTCGTTTGAGGTGGTGGAGACGGACTGAGTATGCCTGTTTATGTTTGAAAGCCACAAGCTCTTCTGTTCAATAAATTTTACCTCTTGACGCCTTCATATGTTTGGTTATTGTTCGTTCATGCATTCAAGTGAACAACACCATCGACCGCGTGACGAACAGGACTACGATCATCGAGATGCGCTTCCTCATGGCCCGGCGCACAAGCGCGGCGCGGGGCTGAACCCGGGCAACCGGTTTGAGATTAATCGCTTGCATGTGTTGGGCGATGCGATCGATCGGCAACAACTCGAGCGGCAGTGGGAGGGCGAGGATGGCAAGCCGATCGTTGTGCCTTTGACGGTTTACAAGGACAAGACCAAGAAGCTGTTCAACAATGTGGTGCCGACGTCGGATGTGCCTTTTCAGTGGACGGTGAATCCGTACCGGGGCTGTGAGCATGGCTGCATTTTTTGTTTTGCTAGGCCGTACCATGAGTACCTGGGGTTCTCGATGGGGCTGGACTTTGAGACGAAGCTCGTCGCGAAGTTTGACGCCCCCGGAATGTTGTTGAAAGAGTTAAGCAGTCCAAAGTGGCGAGGCGAGCCGATCGTGATGTCGGCGATCACGGATATCTATCAGCCGATCGAGAAGGAGCACCAGATCGCGCGGCGGTGTTTGGAGCAGATGGTGCCCTGCGGCCAGCCCGTGACGACGATGACCAAGAGCACGCTGGTCTTGCGGGACACGGAACTGTGGGCGTCGGCGTCGGCGATGAATACCGGGCGGGTGACGGTGACGCTGGTGACGTTGGATGATGTGTTGGCGAGCAAGTTAGAGCC
>JARFRI010000413.1 GCA_029287335.1 Phycisphaera sp.
GTTCGTATGCGCGGCCGGATCGTCGAGCTAAAGACACGCAAGCTCGAACCCGCCGACACCACCAGCCTTATGAAGGCGATCACGCCCGAACGATCACAAAACGAGCTTCAGGAAGAAGGCGGCAGCGACTTTGGTTTCGCCTATGGCGACCAGGAAGATGAAGACAACTCGGCACGTTTCCGTGTTTCGGTCTTCAAGCAAAAGGGCAACATTGCTCTCGTCCTACGCCGCATCCCCAACAAATTACTTGATGTCGATGACATTGGCATCCCGCCGATCATCAAGGACCTCATCCGTCGACCGCGCGGCCTGTTCCTCGTTACCGGCCCAACCGGCTCAGGCAAGACCACCACCCTTGCGTCGATGATCGACTACATCAACATCCACCTCGATCGCCACATCATCACGATTGAAGACCCCATTGAGTACTATCAGCCGCACAAGACATCTATCGTCAACCAGCGCGAGGTCGGCATTGACGTGCCTTCGTTCTCAGAGGCACTGCGTCGTGCGCTGCGTCAGGATCCGGACTGCATGCTCGTCGGCGAGATGCGCGACCTTGAAACCATCGAGGCCGCGATTACCGCCGCAGAGACCGGCCACCTCGTCTTCGGTACGCTGCACACCTCCGGTGCCGCCTCAACGATTAACCGCCTGATCGACGCCTTCCCCAACAGCCAGCAGGCACAGATCCGTATCCAACTCTCGACCGCGCTCATGGCGGTGCTCTCGCAGCAACTGCTCAAGCGCATTGATAAGAAGGGGATGGTCGCCGCCTACGAGTTCATGGTCGTGACGCCGGGTATCGCGCACATGATCCGTGACAACAAATCCTTCCGCCTCGACTCGATGATCCAGACCGGCAAGAAGTTCGGTATGCAACTGCTAGACGACCACCTCTGGAGCATGTACGAAAAAGGCATGATCAGTGCCGAGGATATGATCGACCGTGCGAAAAATGCTGAGCAACTGGCCGAAAAAGTCCACCGTGCCGGAGGACAGGTCGGCCGGCCAGAACTGGATGAAAAAGAAGAAGCTGACAGCAGCAAATAAAGATTGAGTAGGCCTGAACTCAGGCATAAGATAAGTAGACGAACGGAAGCCTCTGGAAAGGCTAGCGAAGTAAAACCATGGCAGAAGTTGATTACAGCCAGTTCAAGGGCCTGCGTATTGGGCGGATCCTGACCAAGATCGGTAAGGTCACGCGCGAGCAGGTTCACGAGGGCCTGGCTTTGCAGAAGCAACGCCGAGGCCCGCTCGGACAGATCCTGATCGACTTGGGCTACGTCAACGATGACGACGTGACGCTCGCTCGTGCGATACAGGACGGCATGCAGGTCGTCGATCTCGAAGACTTTGATATCCCCAACACGGTCTTGAAGCAGATCCCTGCCGAGATGGCCAACGCATACCAAGTTCTTCCGCTGATGTTCGACGAGCAGAAGAATACGCTCACCGTCGCACTCAAGACAGCAGACAACTTCCGGGCTGTCGATGACCTGCGCCTGCTCATGGGCTTCAATGTCGAGGCGATGGTTGCGCCCGCAGATCAGATCGCCAGTCGGATCAAAAAGCACTACGGAGATGATGAGGGCTCGATCGCTGACCTGATCGGTGAACTAAGTGAAGCGGATGATATTGAGAATATTGATATCAGCAACGAATCGGTGGACCTCGAAGAACTCGTCCAGATGGCCGAGGATAACCGCGTTAAGCGGCTGCTTAACCTCGTTCTGCTGCAGGCGATTAAGGATAAGGCTTCAGACGTTCACTTCGAGCCATTTGAAGATGAATTTAAGATGCGTTATCGCATCGATGGTGTCCTGTATGAGATGATCCCCCCGCCGCTGCACCTGGCCACCGCGATTGTCAGCCGTATCAAGGTCATGGCGGGTATGGATATCGCCGAGCGTCGCATGCCCCAGGACGGGCGTATCGAATTGGTCGTCAATGGCGCGCCTGTTGACTTACGCGTCGCCGTGCTGCCGACGATGTTCGGCGAGTCGTGCGTCATGCGTGTGCTGGACCGCTCTAACGTCAACCTCGACCTCGAACAGGTTGGCCTGCGCGAAGACGACCTCAATGTTGTCCGCCAACTCATCCACAAGCCCAATGGCATCGTTATCGTCACCGGCCCGACCGGTTCAGGCAAGACGACGACGCTCTACTCTGCGCTGGCCGAACTCAATACGATCAGCGAGAAGATCCTTACCGCCGAGGACCCGGTCGAGTACGACATCGATGGCCTGTGCCAGGTCCAGATCAACACTGCCCAAGGCCTGACTTTCGCAAAGGCGCTCAAGAGTTTCCTGCGGCAAGACCCTGACATCGTCCTGATCGGCGAAACCCGCGACCTGGAAACCGCACAGATCGCGGTGCAGGCCTCGCTCACCGGCCACCTCGTTTTTACAACGCTGCACACCAACGATGCCCCCAGCTCGATCGCACGCCTAGTCGATCTGGGCCTGGACAACTTCTTGGTAACCGCGACACTCGAGGGTATCATTGCCCAGCGACTGGTCCGAAAGATCTGCTCCCGATGCAAGCAGGAGTATCAGCCGACCGAAGAAGAATTGATGAAGCTGGAAATCTCGCCCGATGAAATTGGTGGCCGATCGCTCTACCGTGGTAAAGGCTGTGATTTCTGTAACCACTCAGGCTTCAAAGGCCGACTTGGTATCTTTGAGATCATGGTGCTCAATGATGAACTCCGTGACATGATTATGAATAATTGTTCCTCGCAGCAGTTGATGAATATGGCCCGCCGAATCGGGATGCGGACGCTGCGCCAGTCGGGGATGCTTGCGTTGTTTGATGGTCTGACAACAATTGACGAAGTCGTACGTGAGACACTGGTGGCCGATTAGTCACCGTGTCGGTGGATGTCCTTCCCTAAGCCTATGGGTGGGCTAAAGGAAATTAGCTATGCCAACCTTTCAGTTTGAAGCTCTCAACGATGCGGGCAAGCCCCAGAAGGGCTCGATCAACGCCGCCAACAGCGACGAAGCGATCGCGCGCATCCGCAGCCAAGGGTTCTTCCCCACCTCCGTAAGGGAGCAGAAGACAAAGAAGCGCACCGGCTCCGCCTCGGCTGGGCCCGCCTCGTCCAGCGGATCGGGCAAGAAAAAGAGTGCGCTGGATATCAGCATTAACGTCGGCGGCGTCAGCCAGAAGCAGCTCATGCTCTTTACCCGACAGCTTTCCACGCTACAGGATGCGGGCCTGCCGATTCTCCGATCCTTGGCGATCCTTGAGCAGCAGCAAAAACCCGGCCTGATGAAGCAGTCACTCAACGGCGTCCACGAAGACGTCTCCGGAGGTGCCTCGCTCTCTGACGCAATGTCCAAGCACCCCAAGGCCTTCAACATCCTCTACACCAAAATGATCGCGGCAGGCGAGGTTGGCGGCGTGTTGGACCTCATCCTGCAACGCCTATCCGACTTCTTGGAAAAAGCAGAGAAGCTCAAGAAGCGCATCATCTCGGCCATGATCTACCCCATCGCCGTCATCTCGATCGCCACGATCATCGTGCTGGGCATCATGATGTTTATCGTGCCTAAGTTCGTTGAGATCTTCAAGGACTTCGATACACAGCTCCCCGCACCAACCCTATTCCTGATCGAAGCGGCCAAGTGGCTGGCAGGACCGCTGCTGCCCATTGATAAGGGCGGCAACGGCTCGTGGTTCCCAGGCTTCATCGTGGTCATCGCGGCCCCGTTCTTGCTCTTTTTCTTCTTCAAGTTCGCCCGCAAGACGACCAGCGGTAAGGCCATCATTGACCGCATGATGCTCCGCACCCCGGTGATGGGCCAACTGATCTCCAAATCCACCATCGCCAAGTTCACCCGCACCCTGGGCACCCTGATCAACGCAGGTGTCCCCATCCTAGACGCGATCAAGATCACCTCCGACACCACCGGCAACGACGTTTATGCAAGAGCGCTGGTTGCGGTCCACGACTCGGTCCGCCAAGGCGACAGCTTCGCCGAACCGCTCCGCAAAGCTAAGGTCTGTGACTCGCTGGTCGTCAACATGATCGACGTCGGTGAAGAGACGGGCGACCTGGACAAGATGCTCGATAAGATCGCAGACAACTACGACGAAGAAGTGGATAACACGGTCGCGGGCCTGGTCTCACTGCTCGAGCCGATCATGGTCATCGTGCTGGGCCTGATCGTCGGCGGTATCGTCGTCTCGCTGTTCCTGCCGATGATTACGCTCATGGAATCCATGATGTAATTTCTTTAGCCCCCGGGATGAACTCCCACATCGGCTATGGCAAGCAACACGAATAAGCATTCTGTCATCCAAAGCAACTACACACCCCGCCATCATGGCGGGGTGTTTTATTTCAGTGGCTAAGATGTACCAGATCATGGCACGTTCAAACGAATCAACGAAACACGCTAATAGGCGAATACCGATCCTCGCTCGCCACGCCGTATCGCTATCTATCGCGTTCGCGCTGGGCATTGTGCTGTCTTACTTTGCGGCACAGTACATCCATCAACAAATTCAACTTGGCAAACTCAACAGCACCGATCAAGCAAGCTTCAATGAAGGACTGGCCTATGTAGTCACCCACGCGGGTAAAAGCACGACGGTGACCTCGGATGCTTTACATGCCGTAAGCGAATTGCCAGACGTACAGCGCGGTGCTGACCTTTTACTCGCCGTCGCTAAGTCGCATGCGAACCGTGGTGGTATCGAAGAGCCCACGATCCCGGACCGTGTCAATGAAGCGATCGCCCCGCTGATGCGCCGCTTAGCGCCAACCCAAGCGATCGGCCTGTATGACGGCCTCGTCCAGATCAAAGGCATCAACCCAATCACGACCGCGGAATACCTTCTCAACAACCTAAACCCGAAAGACAATGCAGAACTGCTTGGGGTCGTGGACCTGCTGGACACCCGGCTGCTATGGTCAAGGAAGTGGGCGCCACCTGATCTCTGGGTGCGTTGGCTTGGCGTCCTCGCCACATCTCAAAGCGAGTTGACCCAGGCCCAGACCGTCAAGCGTTTGGGTGACTTGCCCGAGGCGGTTGATGACCCGCGTGTCAGCGATGCGTTGAACACGCTGTCCAAAAGTGATTATGAAACAGTGCGCAATATGGTGCTCCACGCCGTCGCAGGTTACGCCGCGATTGCCAAGGACCCGACTGATTACGAGCAGGTCATCTTTAGCCTCGGCAACGACGCGAACAAGATCATCGCCCGTCGCGCGTGGTTGATCGTCGGCCACCTCAACCCCTTGTCCGGCTTCGCGGTCAACTGGCAAGACGCCGACCCTTTCGTCGCCGAGGCGATGCTTTGGGCTGCGGCAATGACAAACCCAGAGAACCCAAAAGCTATTTGGCAGGCATACGACAATGACAAAACGCGCGGGCTGAGTCTGCAGGCGTTATCGCAATTATTTGACGTTGCATCGATTCAACGGTTTGATCGTACGACCCCGCCCCTACCCGAAGAACAGATCGACATTGATCCCGAACGCGTGATGGAGTACCTATCCTCGGCCGACGCGCCGGCGAATGTGTTCGCGATCGCTTGCGTATCGATCCGATCCAATCAACGCGACAGCATTGACTTAATTCAACGGCTGGTGCGTATGAGCCAGCCCCAACCACGCTTGCTCGGGGCATTACTTGCCGCGATGAATCGAGCCAAACCAACGCTCATTGAGGGAGATTTCAAAACCCTGCTCCAGCAGTCGCCGGACACCTCCGTTAACGATCTGCACGCGATGACGGATGAGCAACTGATGGCACTAGGCCTGCGTCGTGTTGATGCACTGCCCGCCTTGCTCGACGCGGCCGAAGCCGCACCGCCATCGGCGAATCGCTCGGTCGAAACCAAACTGCTCAAGCTCGCGCTATGGATGCGTGGCGACTTCGGCGATAACTTCACGCCCACGGCCGAGGCGATGTTGTTTGATGACGAGTTGCCGACCTCGACGGTACTAATGGGCCTGTTGTATATGAAGCGGCCGACCGCGCTAGACTATCTCTTTGGCGACCTGGTTACGCCTCGGCCGGACCTGCACAAACGCTTCGTCCAGGAGCGGTACTGGCATGTTTTTCGCCATTTTGTTGATACTTCCGACCTGACGCTCTGGCTGTGGGGTGACCCCGAGGCACAGGCTTTCCAACTCGAAGCGATGCGGCAATGGCACGCGGTCAATCGATGGAAGATCGAGCAAGGCTGGTGGCCAATACCGCAAGCCGATATAGAGAACAATTAACTGTCCGCTCACGAGCTGTTGGCTATGATGCGTAGTCAATATTGATCCCAACGGAATCGAACTATGAACGACCTCAACCCCACGAACTACCCCGTCCTCGACGTGATCAAGCAGCGATACAGCGCCTATCAGTTTGCAGACAAACCCGTCGAAGCCGAGAAGCTGCATTCACTCTTTGAGGCGGCCCGATGGGCAGCATCTTCGTTCAACGAACAGCCTTGGCGATTTATCGTTGCCACCAAGGACAATCCGGCCGCGTATGAAAAAGCACTGGGCTGCCTCGCCGAAGCGAATCAGGGCTGGGCCCAGGCCGCGCCAGTGCTGGTGCTCACTGCGGTGAAACATACCTTCACCTATAACGACAGCCCCAACCGTGTCGCGCTGCACGACCTTGGCCAGGCCGCAGCGAATATGGCGCTGCAGGCTGCCGACCTCGGCCTGGTGATCCATCAAATGGCTGGCATCGAGCAAGATAAAGTCGTCTCGACCTACAACCTCCCCGACGGCTTTACCGCCGAGACAGCGATCGCGATCGGTTACCCCGGCGACTCGCTCAACGATGCAGAATCTAAAGCCCGCCAACGCAAAGCGTTTGACGAGTTCGTCTTTGGCGATAAATGGGCTAAGGCGTCGGGGCTGTTCTGACCGGCCTGGTACGGCTTACGCGGTCGGCTGACGCTTGCCGTTCTCGTTGCCGATCGCATAGCCCTTGAACTCGGCATCGAGGAAGCCCTGCACCCAGTCGGCGATCTGATCGCGCACCCGGCGGAAGCACTTGATCGGCTCTTCGTTTGGATCGCTAGGGTGATCGGGGTCTTCAAAGCTATGGTGCAGAACGCGTTTTGCCCCAGGAAAAATCGGGCAGGCTTCCTTTGCCGAGTCGCAGACCGTGAGCACACAGTCGAAGTCCATGTCGATGTACTCATCGATGTGGTTGGAAGTGTTCTGCGTCAGGTCGATACCCCGCTCTTTCATGACCTGGACAGCCATGGGGTGGACACCACCCTTCGGCTTAGAGCCAGCGGAATAGACCTCGACGCGCCGCTTGCCCAGTTGCCGCATCCATCCTTCGGCCATTTGGGATCGACAAAAATTGCCTGTGCAGACAATGAGGTAACGCTTGGTCGGAGGGGTGTCAGTACTCATAGCCAGAATCCATTGGGGGTTGATCGTTAAGCAGGCTAGCGGGTGTTGTGTCGTGGGAAATCGGCACGTTAGGCAGCGCGGTGATGAAGCGTCGGCCGTAGGGCTTGGACACGATCCGCTTGTCTAAGACCAGTATCGTACCGCGATCTTGTTTAGATCGGATGAGCCTGCCAAAGCCCTGCTTGAATTTCAAGACCGCCTCGGGAAGCGAATACTCCGCGAACGGGCTGCCGCCGCGGGCCTTGATCCGTTCGTTGCGGGCCTCGATGATCGGGCGATCCGGCACGGCAAAGGGCAGCCGACAGATCGCCACCAGCCGCAGCGCCTCGCCTCTTACATCGACGCCCTGCCAAAAGCTGTCGGCCCCGAGCAGCACGCTGCGATGGTTGTGCTTGAACCGTGCCAGCAGTTCGCTGCGTTGAACGCCATCGCCCTGCACGAGCATCGGCATGCTGCGCTGCTCAAGCGGGCCGCGCAACGCCTGAGCCATCTCGCGGAGTTGGCGGTAGCTAGTAAACAACACAAATGCCCCGCCGTCAGATGCGTCGATATGACGCAGCAGCGTCTGCATCGCTTGGGCGTTGAAGGCCTGCTCATTGGGCTCGGGCAGAGACGGGCACACGATCAACTCGGCCTGGCTTGCATAATCAAACGGCGAACCCAGTAGCAGCGTCCTTGGCTCATCGCAGCCCACTCGGCCGGTGTAGTGCTTAAACGCCTTACTGTGATCCATTGCCTGCTCATCGTTGGCGTGATCGGTCGCCAGTGTCGCCGAGGTCAGTATGACTGGTAGTGGCTCGTCGCGCGATGTCGTCGCCTCAAAGAGCCGTTCGCGGAGCAGTCCGCCGACTTCGACCGGACTGCTGCACAGCTTGACGCGGTTGAACCGCCCCTTTTTCTGCACATCGATCCAATACACGCTGTCGGTCACCGTCTGCTCGACCAGTGCCTTGATCGTCTGAGCCAGGCTGCCGGCACGGTCCGCGTACCCACCGATCTCCATCGCGTCTTCTTCGCTGTCCAGTGAATCTTTGACGCGCTTGAGCATGAGCGACAGGTCGTTGAGCGCCGGGCTCAACGCGTTATCAATCTCCAGCGGCGCGCGGATTCGCCCGTTGTTCGCGCCGTATTGTTCGTGGTACTCCGCGACATCATCAAAGAATTGCTCAGCTACCATCCGCGCGGTCTCGGCCAAATGCAGACATCGGTTAAGTAGGTCCTTGTCGGCTTTTCCTTGCAGCGAAACGAGCAGCCCCTTCTGCCGACGCGCGGTGTACAGTCGACTGATGAGATACGCCGCCTGGTATCGGCTGGCGGTCAGGCCAAAGTGCTCGGAGGCGACATCCTCGATCGTGTGGGCTTCGTCCAAGATCACCGCGTCGTACGGCGGCAGCACGCCGAAGCCCTGAGCCCGCAGCGCGAGGTCGGCAAAGAACATCGCGTGATTCACCACGAGGATGTCCGAGTTGACCATCCGCCGACGCGCGGATTGATAGAAGCACTTCATAAACGTCGGGCAGCGCTTGCCCATGCAGTCTTCGCTGTCGGATTGCACTTCGTTCCAGACGCTGGGCGATTCGAGTTGCGGCAGTGTGGCAAGCGAGCCGTCGTCGGTCGTTTTGGACCAAGCCATGATCTGATCAAGCGAGCTGAATTCCTTTGAATCATTGAACAGCGTGTTCTGCCGATCGTGTGCCCGGCTTGCCCGGCGAAGCGACACATAATTACCCCGGCCCTTCACCAAGACCGCGCTGAACTCAATCGGCAGCACGGCCTGCAACAGCGGCACATCCTTGTTGATGATCTGTTCCTGCAACGCAATCGTGTGCGTCGAGACGACGATTCGGCGTTTCTGGTCCTTGTCCTCCTGGTACTTGGCGATGTGTTCGATGGCAGGCAGCAGATAGCCAAAGGACTTACCGACGCCCGTACCCGCCTCGACGACGAGTTTCTTGCCCTTATCCAGTGCATCGCTAACCGCCGCGATCATCTGCTTCTGCTCGGGGCGCTCCTCAAAGTCCGCGCCCATACGATCGGCGATCGGTCCATCGGGGCCAAGGATGTGGGATAGGTCCAGCGTCATGCGGGTGCATTGTAGAACGCAAAATTATGAAGCGCCTCGGCTTGCCGTGTGATCCACAATCAATCCCAATTCACGCGACAAGTCGCGGCGCTTCATGTAGATTGACGGTATGTCGAACCTCACCCCCGGAACGCCTGATCCATCATGCATCTTCTGTAAGATCATCGCGGGACAAATCCCCTGTCACAAGCTCTATGAAAACGAGCACGTGCTGGCGTTTTTAGATGTCGGACCATTAAGCCCTGGCCACACGCTGATCATCCCCAAAGGCCACTACAAGACGGTCGATGTCATGCCGGAGGAGACGGCTGCGGCGATTGGCCTCTGCCTACCAAAACTCAGCCGGGCGATCCTGAAGGCGACCGGCTCGACCGACTGGAACCTCTTACAAAACAACGGCGAGCCCGCGGGCCAAGAAGTCCTGCACGCACACTTCCATCTTATTCCGCGCGTCAAAGGGACTGACTTGCGCGAACCAATCAAAGGCAACGGCTTACCCAAACGCGCCTGGCCAGCAGTCGAGATTGACCATGTTACGGCTGGGAAGTTGGCGGAGCAGATCAGCTCGCTGCTCTAGAGCGTGCCCTTGGTACTCGGCACATCATCGCCGGTCACCTTCACCGCATCACGCAGCGCTCGGCCGAAGGCCTTGAAAATCGCCTCGGCGATGTGGTGGTTGTTTTCGCCCCAGGGGACCTCGATGTGCAGGTTCATCTTCGCGTGGTTGGCGACAGCGTTGAAGAACTCTTTGACCAGTTGCGTATCGAAAGAACCGATCTTGCCGGCCGGGTCGTTGAAGCTGTTGGATTGGACAACGAACACCAGCGCGGGTCGGCCGGACAGGTCCAGCGCGACGCGGGCGAGGGACTCGTCCATGGGGACCGTGGCGTTGCCATAGCGTTCGATGCCTTTTTTATCGCCGATGGCTTGCGTGATGGCTTCGCCTAGTGCGATGCCGACGTCTTCGACGGTGTGATGGTCGTCGACGTGGGTGTCACCGTCGCAGGTGATTTGCAGGGCGAGTCGGCCGTGGCGGGCGACGTGGTCGAGCAGGTGATCGAAGAAGCCGACGCCGGTGGCGTGCTTGTAGTCGCCGGTCTTGGCGGGGTCGAGATTCAGATCAAGCTTGATCTTGGTCTCGTTGGTATCGCGTTTGATGCTGGCTTGTCGCATACTTGTTTACAGCTCATCGATTGTCTTGAGTAGTTGGTCCACCTGCTGCGGCGTGCCAACAGTGATACGGAGCTTATCGTCTAGTCGCGGGGCATTGAAGTAGCGGACGAGGAGATTGCGAGACTTGAGGCTGGCGTAGAGGTCAGCGGCAGCCCATTTATCGGCCCCCGTAACAGGCGGGGTGCAAAGCACAAAGTTGCTCTGGCTATCGAGCACGATAAACCCGCGCTGGCGCAATTCGGTCGTCAGGCGCTCGCGTTGCTCGATCACCTTAGCCCAGGTGTCTTTCGCGTAGGCCTGGTCGGTGATCGCGGCGACGGCAGCGGCCTGGCTCAGCGCATCGGTGTTGTAGCTGTCGCGGGCCTTGTCGAGCGCGGCAATAATGTCGGCATGCGCGATGCCGTAGCCGAAGCGCAAACCCGCCAGCGAGTAGCCCTTGCTCAAGGACCGCAGCAGGATCACGTTGTCGACGCCGTCACGGATGAGCTGCACCGCATCGCTGGGCGCGAAGTTGATGTATGCCTCGTCGATTAGTAATAAGCCATGGAAACCGCTAGCCATCTCGCGCAGGGTCTCAATGCTTTCAAACCGGCCCGTCGGAGCATGCGGGTTGACCAACATGCCGACCCGACAGCCCGCATCGTTCCATCGTTGAATCGTGTCGCTCACCAAGCCGAAATCATCGGCTCGATTGACACTCACCACCGGCGTGTCTTGGATCGCGGCGAGGACCGGGTAGAGCGAATAGGTCGGATCGGTGACGCCAATGCCGCCTGCTTGTCCACCCGGCTCGCAGTAGACGGTCAATAGCAAGCGCAGCAGTTCATCCCCGCCGTTGGTTGCGATGATGTTACTGGGGGACAGGCCGTGCAACTGGGCAGCGGCTTTACGAAACGGCTGTGCCAGCGGTGGCGGGTAGACGCGCAGCTTCTCGGCCGGCAGGTTGCGGATCGCGTCCATCACACTTGATGAGGGCGGATAGGGGTTCTCGTTGGTGTTCAGCTTGGTGACAACGGAGGTGTCGAGCTGCTCACCGGGCGTGTAAGCCGAGAGCTTCTGGATGTTCTCACGGGGGCTGGGCATGGCGGATAGTGTAGCTTGCGTTCGGTGGGAAAATGGCCAAAAGCTAAACTACTGCGATGAGACATCTGTCCTGTGTACTGCTTGTGTTGGTTGTTCTGGCTGGCGGTCTGATCGGCCCGTCTGCCGTGGCTCAGGCCGACCCCGGCGTCACCGCTGCGATCAACCTGCTCAAAGACGCGACCAAGCCCCAGCGCGACGCCAGCCACAACGTGATGCTGATCGGCCTGCGCCAGCTCGAAGACCCCGCCCTGCTGCCCCTGTTTCAGGCGCTAAGCGGTTCGCCTTACCTCTCCATGCGCGTCCACGGCAGGCTCGGCGTCGCCGCCCTCAGCCCGCAGCGACGTATCGACCTCACTGCCCTCGCGGAGATCGACGACCAACGCGAACTGGTCCAAGTCCTCTCCGCCGCGATCGATGACGACCTGATTGATAACAAAGGCATGGCCACACTGTTGACCTGGAACGGCCTGGACCTGCCCCTGCGACAAGCAATCGCCCTTCGGCTGCTGGCGGCTGGGGGCGAGGTCGATACCGCACCCTTTCGTGAGTCACTTCAAATCGAAATCAGCGACGACATCAACGCTGCGAAGCTGTTGCAGTATGCCTTGGCCGCGTTGCTGCTCGCCGAGACGGGCGACGAAGCAGGCAGGGCCGCGTTGGACAAGTTATCGACGCTTGAAGCCGACAACGCAGAGGCCGTGATCGCACAGATACTTGATGCGGCGATGCGGCAAGGCTTTGCTTCCGCGGGGTCGTTCGCGATCACGGTCGCAAACGATCCAGACCGCAGCCCGTCGCTACAACTGTTGGCTATCCAGGCTGCGTTGCGATTGAATGAGCCCAGCAGCGCAAAGCGTTGGCAGGCCATGTTCAAGGGCCAGACGGACACGGCCCAGCGCATCCGCCTGGCCATGATTGGGCTAGATGCATCTGAGCAAGTTAAGCCTGAACTGTTCGATACGCTTGCCAACCAAGGTGAGTGGATTGATGCGATCGCCAAAGCCGGTCGCGCGATCTCAATCCAGAACAAAAATCTCGCCACCGTCTTTGATCCCTTAGTCGCCACCGGCCAGCCGCTTTCGGTGCAATGGGTCGTGACCTACTGCCAGCGAGACACGCCCGCGCAAGGCCCCGACCTGCTCGAACTCGTCATCCAGCACCACAATGCGGCACCGCCCCATCACCGTGGCCGTATCACCCAAACCGCCATCGACGCCACCACCGCCCTCTGCGAGCTTTATCCCAAGGAGGCGAATGAGCGCCTGGCCAAGCGGCTTGATGTCAAGCAAGTACGCCCCAACGGCATCGCAGATGACGGCTTGTATCTCCTACGCCGCCAGATCATGCTCATGGGGATCGCCCGGGCCCGCAGCAAAGCGCTCTCGCCCTTGGCCAAGGCCATCGAATCCGACACCGAAAACGACTTCACTACCGATGCCTTGCGCCTCTTCATCCGTGCCCGCCACGCCGCTTCACTGACCGACAAAGAGTGGGATCGCATCTCCGACATCGTCCAGGGCGTGGGCCAACTCGATGCGTCCATGCGTCTGCAACTGGGCTGGGCATACCTCAAGCACAAGGGCCAAGCCGCCCCCGCGATCACCCAGGCCCTGCGATAATCGATAAAAACGCTATCCTTTGAGCTTCGCACACGCAAGGACGCGGCCGATGTCTGAAATACCCCTGTCATCCCCCGATATCACCGACGCCGAGATCGACGCTGTCGTCGACGTCCTACGCTCCGGCCGACTCTCCATCGGACCCAAGCAAGACCTCTTCGAGCAGCAGGTCGCCTCGCGCTGCGAGCGCTCCCACGGCGTCGCCATCTCCTCCGGCACCGCGGGCCTGCACATCCTTCTCAAAGCCCTGGGCATCGGCCACGGCGACGAGGTCCTCACCACGCCCTTCTCCTTCATCGCCTCAAGCAACTGCATCCTCATGGTCGGCGCCAAGCCCGTCTTCGTGGACATCTGCCCGCAGTCGCTCAACATCGACCCCAAGCGACTTGAGGCCGCGATTACCGACAAAACCAAGGCCATCATCGCCGTCGAGGTCTTCGGCAACCCC
The DNA here is from genome assembly GCA_029287335.1 of Phycisphaera sp. Lineage (GTDB taxonomy): Bacteria > Planctomycetota > Phycisphaerae > Phycisphaerales > Phycisphaeraceae > JAHQVV01. The sequence continues at coordinate 13,794 of JARFRI010000413.1, forward strand.
ATGCACATGGACGCCATCGAAGCCGTCGCCCGCCGACACGAGATCCCGCTGATCGAAGACGCCTGCGAGGGCCTGGGCGGCAAGCTCAACAGCAGACCCATCGGTAACGTCGGCCGGGCCGCTGTCTTCGGCTTCTACCCCAACAAACAGATCACCACCGGCGAGGGCGGCATGATCCTCACCGATGACGACCGCCTCGCCGACATGTGCCGATCCTTGCGAAACCAAGGGCGAGCCGTCGCCACCGACCGCAGTGACAGCGTCGGCACCAACGCCACCGGTTCATGGCTGGCCCACGAGCGACTCGGCTACAACTACCGCCTCTCCGAAATCAACGCGGCCCTGGGCTGCGTGCAGATGGACCGCCTCGACGAGATGCTCGAGCAGCGCCGCCGCGTCGCCAACGCCTACACCCAACGCCTTCTCGACCAGCACGACCTCATCCTGCCCACCGGCGGGACCGACGACGCCGACTGCTCCTGGTTCGTCTACGTCATCCGCCTGTCCCCCGAATACGACCGCGCCGCCCGCGACCGCGTCATACAGGGCCTGCGCCGACACGATATCGGTGCCTCCAACTACTTCCCGCCCATCCACCTCCAGCCGTTCTACAAAAAGCAGTTCGGCTACGAGCCCGGCAGCTTCCCCATCACCGAGTCCATCAGCGACCGCACCCTCGCCCTGCCCTTCTTCAACCAGCTCGACGACACCCAGATCGACCTGGTCTGCCACACCCTCACCGTCATGCTCCCGCGTGAACGGCTGCTCCTGGACGATGCCGTTTAAACGACACCAGGGCCGTTTTAACACAATCTTAACCCACATCTCACAATCATCGTCTCTCTCTACGCCCGAAAACCCCCGCTCGCGCACAATCGAAACACCGCGTTTCCTACACCAAACGGATGACCTACCGCTCGCCAGCGCCCCCGGCCAGCCTCGCGCCGTACCCCGCCCTCGACCATCAATCAAACAGTCATCCATCACATAGACCCCCGTCCGACTCCTCCGCGCGCGCTGTCTGCACACAACTCCAAACCACCCAACGCTCGCAAGGCATCCCACGCTTCTACCTCGCAAAAGCCCACACCCTTACATGCATGGCTTGTGCATCGCCCGGCCCAATCAGTTCACTACCGCACAACCTCATTTACCCACTTCGCACGCATCGATCACGGCTCTGACCTTCTGCGCAGATTCACGGAACAGATCGAACTCGGTCTGACTGAGCTTGGGCCGAAGCACCCGGTGGATGCCCCGTTCGCCAACCACGCACGGCAGCGATAGGCACACATCGGTGACGCCATAGGGCTCGTCAATCAGCGTCGACACCGGGAACGTGTGGCAGGCGTCCTGGGTGATCGACTGGACCAGCAGCGTCACCGCCTTGGCCACGCCGTAGTTCGTGTAGCCCCTCGTCAGGAAGATGTCGTAAGCCGACTGGGCCGCCTCGGCAAAG
>JARFRI010000138.1 GCA_029287335.1 Phycisphaera sp.
AGGATCGCCATGGCGTCGTCGTCGTAGCCCGGGGCGATGATGCCGTCGGATACTTCGGGCTTGATCAGTTTGGCGAGCGAGGCATCCACGGTTTCGCTGACCGCGATGAAGTCGCCAAACGATGCGCCGCGGTCCGATGAGCGGGCCTTGGCATAGGCGGCGGCGATGGGCGAATAGTCGTGCTCGCTGGGCGCGGGATAAAAGTTCGCAGCGCAGAAATCGTCCGTCAGCTCGCCGGCGACCGCGGCCCCGGCAGGGGAGACGTGCTTGAATGACGCGGCGGCGGGTTTGCCGGTCGCGGCTTTGAGGTCTCGGACCAGTTCCCAGCCGCGCAGGCCGTCCAGGGCGTTGATGAAGGAGGGAGCCCCGTTGACAATCGTCAGTGGGCAGGCTTCTTCCGGGGGGCCGGGGTAGAGGATGCGGGCGGTGGGCTGGTTGGGGTTGCAGCCGTACTTGAGGGGCAGTTCCGTGGTCATGCGCGGCATCGTAACAAAAGACGCTTGCGGCTTAGCCCGACGACTGCCTATGCTACGCGCGTATGACCGCTGACGACCCCGCCATCCAGTTGCAAGCCGGCCGAAAGCTCGGCTCGCGCTATCGTGTCGAGTCGCTCATCGGCCAGGGCAGTGAGGGGGCGGTCTACAGCGTCGTGGACATCAGCACCGGCATCCGCCGTGCCGCGAAAATCTTTGGCACGCATGCGGATCGGCGTGGCCGACTCTCCACCCGACACGCGCAAAAGCTCAACCGCCTGCGCTACTGCCACATCGTCTTGCAGTATCTGCACAGCGAGACGGTACGCATCAAGGGCCGATCACTCACCGCGCTGGTCAGCGAGCTGTGCGAGGGCGTACCTTTGGAGAAGTTCATCGCTCAGCAGCCCGGTAAGCGCATGAGCACGTTCATGGCTCTGAGTCTGTTTCAGGTCCTGGTCGAAGGGCTCGAAGAAGTCCACCTGTCCGGAGAGTACCACGCGGATGTTCACAGCCAGAACATCATGGTCCAGCCGCGCGGCGTGGGCTTTGAAATCAAGCTCATCGATTTTTATGAGTGGGGCAAGACGACCAAATCAAAGCAGCAGCAGGACATCCTCGACGCGGTGCGTGTCTTCTATGAGATGCTCGGCGGGCGACGGTTCTATGCCCGACTGCCCGACGAGGTGAAGTACATCATGGCGGGTCTGCAGACCAAGCACATCCTCAAACGCTTCCCGGCCATGAGCGACCTGAGTCTCTACTTGAGCACGTTCGAGTGGACATCGATGACTTGATCTAGTCGATCTGGTGAATCTCACCTGCGAACGTCGCCTTGAAGGAATCAAGGTCTTGGATCCCTTCTGGACACTTCGCCTCTTCCATCAGCAGCACGGGGATGCCGTCACGGATGGGGTAACGCAGCCCCGCGTCCTCGGGTTTCTCCGCGATCAGCCAGTCGCCTTCCTGGCGCAGCGGGCTGCGTGTCAGCGGGCAGCGCAGGATCGCGAGGACCTGTGGCGGGAGGGTTTGTTGGGGGGCGTCGGCCATGGGCGTATCCTATCCGCGTGCAGGGCGTCTATCATGTCAGTTCACAATACAAGGAGTGCAACGATGCCGAAATGGATGACAACTGTGGGACTGTGTGCCGTCTTGGCGCTGATGATCGGGTTTGGCTTGCAGCAGGGCGTGGCCGAAGAAGAGCCCGCTGGCGAGGACGCGCAGCGCGAGGTCGATCTCAAAGTGATCTGCGACCCCTCGCACGAGAAGATGAACCTCACCGCGCCGGACACCTTCAAGGCCCAATTCAAAACGACCCAAGGCGACTTCACCGTCAAGGTCACCCGCGACTGGGCGCCCAACGGGGCCGACCGGTTCTACAGCCTGGTTAAGAACGGCTACTACGATGGCACCCGCTTTTTCCGCGTCGTCGAAGACTTCGTCGTCCAGTGGGGCATCCATGGCGACCCCGAGGTGAATGCGCCTTGGTACGACCCGAAGAATGCTGCCAAGGTCAATATCAAGGACGACAAGCGCAAGAAATCCAATAAGGCCGGCACGATCACCTTCGCCAATGCCGGGCCCAACACCCGCTCGACCCAGCTCTTCATCAATCTTGGCGACAACGACTTCCTCGATAACGAAGCCCGCGTCGGCTCCATCTTCGCGCCCTTCGGCGAGATCGATGCAGCAGGCATGAAGGTCGTCAACAAGCTCTACAAAGGCTACGGCGAACCACCACGCCAACTCCAGGGCATGCTCGCTGAAAAAGGCAACGCCATCCTCGACGAGCATTTCCCCAAGATGGACGCGATCAAGACCGCGACGATCGTGGAGGACGAGGTAAAAGAAGAAGCAGCCGAATAACGCTACAATGCTTGACCAAAATCCGAAGCCCACGCCGTGACGGCGTGGGCTTCTTTGTCTGACAAACACCAACCCCCAAAACTCCCTAAAGGACACCCCATGACCACCGCAACCATCCACACCGACAAAGGCGAAATCAAGATCGAGCTCTACGTCGACGACTGCCCCGAGACCACCGGCAACTTCATCAAGCTCGCCAAGGACGGCTTCTACGACGGCCTGACCTTCCACCGCGTCATCCCCGACTTCATGATTCAGGGCGGCTGCCCCGACGGCACCGGCATGGGCGACCCCGGTTACAAGTTCGACGATGAGAAGAGCGCCCTGGCCAAGAAGCACCAGGTCGGCTCGCTGTCCATGGCCAACGCCGGCCCGAACACCAACGGCAGCCAGTTCTTCATCACTCACATCGCCACCGACTGGCTCAACGGCAAGCACGGCGTCTTCGGCCAGGTCCTCGAAGGCCAAAACATCGTTGACACCATCGAAGGCGGCGACACCATGAACCAGGTCGTCATCGCGGAAGACTGATCCCCGGTCTTCTATAGCCGTGCCCGATCAATCTTGGCGCGCCAAGCTTGACAGCCAATCGTCGTGAATTACTTTGAGACGATCTGCTGACACTTTGGAGACTGGGATGACGCCGCTCCGTATGATCCGCCATATGCATGGGCCGATAGTTTGCCTTGCCATCGCCTGTCTGGTGTCGGCAGGCTGCAAGAGCAGAGAGCAAACCGTTTACCTCGGCCAGCCTTCTCAGGCCTACCGGTCCAGCGACGGCGCCGTTCTGCTTGGCTACAACGTGAAACCCGCGGTTCAAACGACGCTTCAACTCGAGCCGAAGGCTCAACCTGATTATGTGGGTTGGCACTGGCTGGTCATCGAGCCGGACACTGCGGAGCGGATGCTGCAGGCTGTGCCCCTCGATGCGGTCGATCACAGCGAGCGGGTGATTGTCGTGAACTACAAAGGATGGGGGCGGAACGCGCGGCTGATCCCGCCTCTGCTTGAGCCAGGTCGATCGGATGACACGCCGCCTATGGTGGGCGACGGCGAGTTGACCCAGTTGCTGTTCAGTTGGGATAGCGAGCTGAATGGGCCGCGCGTCGTGAATGCGAGCAATGCGATGCTGCCAGTGATCTTGGTTTCGCCCGACGCTGAGATGTTCCGCGAGTGGTCCTTAGATCGGGAACTCTTGTTGGATGTGCTCAAGGTCGCTGCGGTCGCCGGTCTTGTGGTTGGGCTCGTCCTACTTGGCGGCTCGGGCAGCGTCAGCGTGAATTGATTCAGCCGATTGATTTCGTTACACTATTGGGCTCGCCCTGGCGACTGTCGCCTCGGCCAATGTCCCCCGTCACGGCCCCTGCCACGCGTTGGTAAGCCCCCCGGAGACCCTAAAAATGGTCCGTATCCGTCTGAAACGTTTTGGTCGTACCCACTCGCCCGCCTATCGCCTTTGTGCGATGGACGCTCGCACGCCCCGTAATGGCCGGCCAATCGAAGAACTTGGCTTCTACCACCCTTGCAACAAGGACGAGTCCAAGCAAGTCAAGCTCAACGCCGAACGCATCGCCTACTGGCTCGGCGTCGGTGCCCAGCCCAGCGAAACCGCTGCGGCCCTGATCAAGAAGGCCGGCATCACCAAGCCAGCGGCGAAGTAAGCACGCCAGATCAAACAGAACACACGAAAGCCCCGC
>JARFRI010000175.1 GCA_029287335.1 Phycisphaera sp.
CTTCGATCTCGCGGGGGAAGACGTTCTCGCCGGCAACGATGAGCATCTCTTTCTTTCGGCCGGTGATGTAGAGGTAGCCCTCCTCATCAAGTTTGCCGATGTCGCCGGTGCGGAAGCACTTGGTTTTACCCTTGATCGGCAGGTCGATATTGACAAACACCGCTTCGGTCTGCTCGGGTAGTTGCCAGTAGCCGTCCATGACGTTGGGCCCGGTGATCAGGATCTCGCCCGGCTCATTCGGGCCCAGCACCTTGTTGTCATCATCAACGATGATGTTCGTCACGCCCGGCAGCGCCTTGCCCACCGCGTGCTGCTTGTTCTGCTGTGGCGTCGACCAGTTGGTGACCGGTGCGGTCTCGGTCAGGCCATAGCCCTCGAGCAGGTGGACGTTGAACTTCTCCTGGTACGCGTCGTAGATCGCCTGTGACAACGGCTCGGCCCCGCTGACCGCAAACTCCAGCGGCGCAAAATCACTCGCCTCCGCACTCTTGACACTCAGCAGCGCCCCGTACATCGAGGGCACCGCAATAAAAACATTGGGCTTGTGCTGGCGCATCAGTTCGATGAGCTTGCGCGGGACGAAGCGGGCGGTGTAGATGACTTCCGCGCCAAGGAGCAGGGGCATGAGGGTCAGCGCGGTGATGCCAAAGGCGTGGAACTGCGGGAGGACGCCGAGGAACTTGTTGGTCGGGCCCAGGCTTGCGTGGTTGATGATGGCGTGGACGTTGCTGTCCAGCGCGCCGTGGCTGAGCATGACGCCTTTGGGTTTGCCGGACGTGCCGGAGGTGTAGAGCAGGACCGCGAGGTCTTTGTCCTTCGGCGACGCGGGCCAGCGCACCGGCGGCAGCCCCTTGAAGCTCAGCTGATCCAGGCGGATCACCTTGATGCCCTCGGGGATCGCGTCTTCGCCGATGACGTCTAGCAGCTTGCTCGCGGTGAAGATCGTGTCCAGCCCGCTGTCGCGGATGACGTGGTGCAGGTCTTCCTTGCTCAGTAGGTAGTTGAGCGGGACGGCGGTCTTGCCCGCCTGCCAAGCGCCCAGCAGCGACGCAGGGAACGCGCCGGAGGTCGGCAGCATCAGCCCGACGTTGGGCTTGTCCGTGGCTTGGCGGATCGCCCGGGCCATGAAGTACGCCCCGCCCAGCAGCTTGGCATAGGACCAGGTGCGCAGGTCATCGACCATCGCGGTGCGGGTCGGGTGGAGCAGGGCCTGTTTAAAGATCGAGCGGAGCAGTGCCATAACGGAGCATGATAGCTGTGAAGGTTGAGGGCGACAGGCTGGTCGGGAGGGTGAGGCTCTTTGGCGAACCGCGTATCGGAGAGAGCTTGCGGTTCGCCAAAGAGCCTTACCCTCCCAAAGGCCCTTGGCATGGACAAAATCCACTGGCGTATAACCCTTCACCATCGCCGGGCGTCATCCTCTAAACTATTGCGGTAAACCAAGGACTCTGCCATGAACAAGCTCGCTATCGCCCTACTCGTTGCACTTCCCGCTGTCGCCGCGTTGACCGGTTGCCAGAACTCGGTCTTCAAAGGGACCTACCTCCAAGACACCTACGTCGATATGGCCCCGACCGGCACGATCGAAGAGGTCACCGTGCTCTACGGTCAGGGCGACTACCAAGCCGCCTACGACATGGGTCGGCCCATCGCATGGGACAACTACCGCGACGACCGCTATGAAGCCGCGTACCTCGCCGGGCTGTCGGCCCAGTCGCTGGGGCAGTTGCGAAACGCCGACAAGATGCTCAACAAGGCCAAGGCCTCGCCCGACCCCTCGCTGGCGACAGATGCGGCCGACGCGCTCGGGCTGGTCTACTCCCAGCAAGGCCGATATGCCGAGGCGCAGCGCGAGCTGCTCTGGGCGGCGGAGCGCTTGGACGGCGAGCGAAAAGCCCGCGCCTATTTCTACGCCGGCATCGCCCAACAAAAGCTCGGCCAGTGGAGCCAGGCCCGCACCACGCTCGTCCTCGCACGCGGCCTAACCCGTGACGCGGCCTTCAAAACCCAGATCGACCAGCAAGTCAACGTTACCGGCTGGACCCTGCAACTGGGCGCGTTCACCGACCGAGGCAGCGCCCGCACCCTGGCCGAGTCCATCGCCGCCCAGGCCCGCGACATGGGCCTGGGCCTGCCACGCCTGGTCGATGGCCAAGCCAGCGACGGCCAAGTCGTCACGTTCGTCCACGTCGGTCAGTTCACCAGCTACCAGTCGGCCACACGCTACCGCGATGCGCTCGGCACGCCTGGTGTGTTGATCCGGGCGCTGACGCCGTGATGTGCGAAGATGCGACGCCGTGAGTCGTTGCGCGGCAAGCCGCGGCGCTTCATGTTTTGAAATGAATCTGTCTTTGATGAAGCGCCGCGACTTGTCGCGTGGTTGCGCTTTATGGCGTTGCCTTCGCCGTGACATACAGCGCGATCGCGCCGATCATCAGCACTGCCGCGATGCCTCGTTGGATCACGACCTTCAGCGGCGCGTGCGATTCGATGTGGTGGTGGCCGAGCTTGACCACCGCAACGCCGATGAAGATCGACATCAGACCGCGCGTGGCCTGCAGGATGTTGCCCAGAACGATGCCGACGAGCGCGAACGTGCTGAACAGGCAGACCATCGAGACGAGCCAGAGCCCGGCGTACGGCGCCGAGCCTCGCCAGTGTTCTTTCTTCCAAGGCTTGGCGATCGGTAACAGCGCAAAGGCGATCAGGCCGCACCAGATATAGACCAGCGACATGCCGGTCATCGAGGCGCGGACGCGCTGGCTCTCCGTCGCCGCCTCTTCGGCGACACCCGCCGGCAGCCAGGCCGGCCACATCTCGCTGATGAAGACATCCGAACCAACAAACCCCGAGCACGCCGCAAAGGCAAGCAGCGCGACGGTGATCGGCAGCCGACCGCCGGAGGACCCGAGCATCACCGCGGCAACAGTCGCAAGCACCACCGCGACCCATTGCTGGGCCAGCATGGTTTCACCCAACATGAACTGCGTCACCAACGCGAGCAGCACCACCTTAAAACCCAAGAGCGGCGCGATGCGTGACGCCTCAGTTCGGCGGAGCGCAAAGAACAACAGCGTATTCGCGGTCAAATAAAACACCGCGACGAAGATGCTCGTGATAATCGCCCACGACCAGTCGGCAGGCTGCGCATCAGCCCCGCGCGGCACGAGTACAACAAAACCCAAGCCACAGACCACCGACAACATCGCATGGGCCGTCACCATCAAACGCAACGGGCCACGCCACTGCGGCTGCGATTGTTCATGCCCCGCATGGCGCACGGTAAAGCGTCGCGAAACGAGGTAAGCGAGTGACGAGCAGAACGCGCTGCCTAAGCCAAGAAAGATGCCAAGCAACATGGCCGGGCAGTGTAGCGGGGATAGCTTGTGGTAATGAAAAAGCCCCGGGCGGGAGCCAGGGGCAGTGAGGTGAAAGCGATTGTGTCTTGTTTCGTGCCGCGGTCGTTAAAGCGTGGCTGCTCCTGGCTTCCGCCGGGAGCTTTGAAACACTTATGAACCTTGCCAGTCCACGCCCGTGTCTTGCCAGGCCCGCTCGGCCGCGGACTTGAGCACCGCGTCGCAGACCTTGGTCGTTTCCAGCGCGTCGCGGAAGGTCGGTCGGCAAGGCTCGCCCGCTTCGACGGCCGCGAGGAAGTCG
>JARFRI010000189.1 GCA_029287335.1 Phycisphaera sp.
TCAGCGGGGCAAACAGTTCAAAGGCCCGGCTCAGCGCTCGGCCCAGGCACGGCATCGGCGGCGCGGGCTTGCCATGCAGGTCGGCGACGTACATGCCCATCATGATCTTGCCCAGCGACCGTGCAAGGATGAACTCACAGATCACGGTGTGAAGCAGTGTCACGCCGATGACGATGAAGCCCGGCCGCATCGCGACGAACGCTTTTTCGATCCCGTTGCCCGGCCAGGAATCGAGGATGATTTCGCCCACCGACATGTCGTAGATCAGGCCCGCCAGGATAAACCCCGGTGCCAGGTCGATCACCCCGCCCATCGCGCGTCGGCTAAAGCTCGCCAGAGCCAGGTGATCGGGCAGGTCGAGCTGGTCCTGCTGCGGGGCTCGGCGGTAGAACATCACCATCATGATCATCGCGGTGATGAACGCGAGGATCTGGACGATCAGGTCGGCGTTGCCCTCGAAGGCGGTGGGCCGCTTCTCGCTGATGGGCATCATCATGGCCTGGCCCTGGTCGTTTTGGAACATCGCTTGGCCGTCCATGCTCAAGCCGGCGAGGAACGCGAGCGTCGGCAACCAATCGGATTGATCGACCGAAGGGTCGGGCGCGGGGACCGGGCTGGCGATGAGGCCGATCTCGTCTTGCTTGGGGAGCAAGGCCCATCGCGCGTTGTCGCCGGTGTTGATATTGACGGTGCCGATCTCGTAGGCATCGTCGCCACGCAGCAGGAACGTGTCGATCGTCACGAACTCTTGGGGACGGAAGCGTTCCAGCGCGACCACGATCTGGCCCTTGATGAGGCCAGCGGACCACTGTCGGCCGGGTCTTAGCTGCATCCCCGTGACGAGTTTATTCCAGAGCGGTTGTATCGCAGGCGATTGGTCATCCTGATCAGCCGTTTCAACATTCTCTGGCGTAACCGGGTTGTAGCGGACCAGCACGGGCAGGTACCTCGATGAACTGTCACGATCGACCAGCAGCGTCGGCCGATCATCGCCGGGGCGGATGAGCAGCCTGACTTCGCGCGGCATCGCAAAGCCCTGAGGCAAAGGCGAACTGATCCACTTGCTATTGCGCAGTTGGATCAAGCGGTAGGCGGGCAGCTTCGGCTGGGCGTCTTGCTCGTCTGGTTCGCCTTGCTCATCGGGCTCGGCTGCGTCCTCCGTCGTTTCATCAGACGACGTATCCGCATCACCTGGCGAGACGTCATCCCAGTCGCCCCACTGTAAATCTTCGGGCAGGCCCAGCGCTTTGTTGAGCATTTGCTGATCGGTGATGCCCGTGGGCTTTTGCCCGGCCTGATCCAGTCGCTCGAGCAGCTCGCGCGATTGCACCTGCACCAGCGCCCATGGCCCGCGGTCGCCCATCGCCAGCGACAACAGCGTGCAGCCCCGGGGCAACGCGGTGAGCGATCGCTGCTGGACCTCCCAGTTTTGCAGCAGGTCGGACCAGACGGGGCGGAGGGTGATGAGCTGGCGATCGTCGGTGACGAGTAGCAGTCGGCCGTCACCCGCTCCGATGCCGCGCGGCATGAGCTGCCCGGCGATCGGTTCGAGCTTGGTGGCCTGGTAAGTGTCGGTGTCGGTCGGCAGGTGATAGATGGCGAGCCGAGGTTCCGCGTCTTTATCGTCGTCGGGTGCGGGGGTCTGCTGGATAAGCCAGAGGTGCTGGCCATCGCTGACCGCGGGCAGGTCGCCTGCCTGGGTCGTCGGTGTCGCGACGAACAGGCCGATCGCCAGCGCGGTGAGCCAAAGGATCGTATTGAGGCGGTTTAACGTTGCCATGGAATCGGGCCAGCCTACTGGATCGGCTGGCCTCTTGCGCGTCAGATTGTTGGGTCGCGGGTACCATGCCAGTCATGCTCAAGTACCGCCTGATCTTAGGCCCGATCATGATTGCGCTCCTGCTGGGGGTACTCTGGCTTGACCAGTGGGCCCAGCAAGCGGGTCACGCGCGCGGCGGGCTGGTGATCCTGTTGGTATTGGTGCTGCCGGGCATCCGATTCGCGGCGCGGGAGCTAGCCATCTTGCTGCGGGCCAAGGGGATTGCGACGGGCTACCGCGTGCTGTTCTTGTCGGGTGCTGCGGGGTGTGTCGGGGTGTATGCGGTGATGCAGGATGACTTGGTCGTGGTCGGGCCGACGGCGATGCTGCTCGTCTCACTGGGGATCGCAGCTTTGTTGTTTGGCGTGCTCGTGCAGTGCAAAGGACAAAACACCGAAGGCACCATGGCGGCGGGCGGCGCAGCGGTCTTCGCCTTTGTCTACCTCGGCCTCATGCCCGGCACGCTGCTGGCGATCCGTGCCTTGCCGTTTGAGAATGCGGTCTGGGTTCTCGCTGCCGCCCTGCTCACGACCAAGTCCTGTGACATCGGGGCCTACTTCACCGGCCGAGCCATCGGCAAACGCAAACTCATCCCCTGGCTGAGCCCGGGCAAGACATGGGAGGGCCTGGTCGGCGGGGTCGTCGTCGCGTCGCTCGTCTCGCTCGCAACGCTCACACCGCTCGCAGACCTGCACTGGGGCTATGCACTACTGGTCGGGGCCGTGCTCGCGGTCGTTGGCCAAGGCGGGGACCTGCTCGCCTCCATGATGAAACGCGACGCAGCGGTCAAAGACTCCGGCTCATCCATCCCCGGCTTCGGCGGGGTGCTCGACGTCATCGACTCACCCCTGCTGGCCGGGCCGGTGGCGTATTGGCTGCTGGCGCTGGCGGTCTAAATCTAAACCAGCTGGGTGGCCGGGGTCGAGTCCGCGAGCCCCCGGAACGAAGCACAATTGATCTACGAAAGAGCGGTTTGTTCCGGGGCCTCGCCGAGCCTCGACCCCGGCCACCCAATGGCCATGCGCCGGGTTTTGTTGCCCTGCCCTCTTGCTTATAGCCAGAACCACCTATAATCTCATACAATGAATACTGCGTGATGCCTTGATTGGCGACGCAGAGGTGTCCGTGTGGACGCCAAACAATGACCCGCAACTTTCCCGGAGCTATCACCATCGCTAGAGGACGCTTTAGACCCCAGCCCAAAGAGACCGGCAAACGGCTACGCATCAACGACCAGATCCGCATCTCACCGGTCCGACTGATCGACGAAGAAGACAACCAGGCAGGCGTCGTTGACCTTGATGACGCCAAGAGCCGTGCCGACGAGGCCGGCCTTGATCTCGTGGAAGTCTCACCCGGCAAGCCCGGCACCGGCAAAGAGGCCCGGCCGCCGGTCTGCAAGATCATGGACTACGGCAAGTGGAAGTACGCTCAACAAAAGAAAGAGCAGAAGGCCAAAGCCCACGCCAAGAAATCCGAACTCAAGGGCATGCGCCTTCGGCCGAACATCGACATCCACGACCTGGAACTCAAAGTCAAGAAGGCACGCGAGTTTTTGGAAGATGGCGACAAGGT
>JARFRI010000217.1 GCA_029287335.1 Phycisphaera sp.
AGGTCGTGCGCGTAGGCGCGGAGCGACGAGCGGACCGAGGCCATGAGCAGCGACGCGGCGACACCCTTGCCCACCGCGTCACCCACGGCGATGCCCGTCGCGTTGTCCAGTCCGATGAAGTCGTAGAAGTCACCGCCCAGGCCTTGGCTTGGGATATAGGTCGCGGCGATTTCGACGCCGGGGATGGTCGGTGAGCGTTTGGGCAGCATGCGCTGCTGCACACCTTGGGCCAGCTCGACCTGGCGGTTCAGCGCGAGGTTGCGGCGGCGCTCGGCATCGAGCTGGGCGCTGCGCACCGCGGTGGCCAGGAGTTGAGCGATCGCGCGGACGAGGTTTTCCTCGAACATCGTGAACCGCCGGGGTCTCTCGGTGAAGAGTTGGATCGTGCCGGTGCCGCGGTCCTGGACCATCAGCCCGGTCGAGAGCATCGAGGTGATGCCGGCCTGCTGAGCATCTTCGGGGTAGTAGCTGCGCGGGTCGGTGGTCATGTCTTCGATGTAGACCATGTCGCCGGTGAGCGCCTTGCGCGTCAGTTCGGATTTGTTGACCAGCGTCTTGCCTTTGTCGGCGATGCCCTTGTCGATGCCGAAGATCGCGCGGGCCTGGAGTTCGGGCTTGCCATCCTCCCCCTTGGTGAGCAGGCGGATGACCACGGCCTTGACGCCCATCACGCGCGCGATCGCGTTGGCTGCGGCGTCGAGGGTTTCCTGCGGGTTGGCCTGGGCGCTGAGCAGGGTGGACAGCTCGTACAACACGCGCAGCTCGCGGATGCGCTGGCGGTTCTGGTGCTGCTCGTAGCAAAGCGAAGCGATCGAGTTGGCGATCTGATGGATGAAGCCCAGCGACGCGCCGGTCGTTGCGGTGTAGGCGTTCTCGGCCACGGTGAGCAGGGCCTGGCGGTCTTCGTCACTGATCCCCATCTTCTTGAACAGGTCGGCCAACTCTTGCAGATGCTTGACCGTTAGGCCGTGGTCTGCTTCGATCTGGTGCGGCTGGACAACGATCGATCCGAGCTGGTGCCCGCCGATGGAGATCGGGGCGCGGAGTGAGCCGTCGGGCTCGCGCTCGGTGAAGGTGAGCTGCTCGAAGGCCTGGTCGGCCTCGGCACGCTTGGGCAGGTCGGTCGGCTTGGTGACGGGCTGGTCCTGCGCGTCGAGCACGCGCATCGATAGCCGGGCGAAGCTGGTGAAGGAGTCTTGGAGCTCCTGCAGCGTATCGGGATCGATGAAGTCGGTCAGCGAGAGTCTGTCCGAGGTGCCGGGTTGGAGGGCGGGGGTGTTCAAGGGGGTCCAATTAATATCGGCCCCGCGACAGGCGGGGCCGGAGAAAGCGGTGGGAGATTGTAGTTGAGTGTGCTTGCAGCGTCACGATCCACAAATAGCCCCCACCGCAAGGTGGGGGTTACATGCACTTCAGGGTTCGAACCCCCATCTTGCGATGGGGGCTATTGAATCGGTCGTATGCGTTTCAGTACGGGTCTTTCTCGTGCTCCAGGGGGTGTGTCTTGCGGTCGATGACGCCCATGAGGATGACCCCGATGGGCCAACCGATCGCCGGGCCGACGGTGATGGCCAGCAGCATCAGTCCGGTCGACCCGAGCAAGAGTGCGGCGGCAAGCATGACCAGCGGGACGCCGACCATCGAGGCGACAACGATCATTTCTTCAGAGACGGGCCATTGTTCCATGGTGTGTTGCATTGGAGAGTTCCTTTCGTGAGCGGTTGCGAATGCGATAACAGACTCGTGGTGATCCGAGGAGGCGTGAGACGGTGATGCGGTTTTCTGGCGCGTTTGTTTTCACGCAGAGACGCTCTGCGTGAGGCAACATCAGACAAGCCAACGGCACGCGTAGCAATGCCCACTAAACGGGTTTACTTCGCGGGATCTGCGGCTGGCGCGGGTGCTTTGCCTTCTTTGGCTTTCGCATTATTACCCTTGCCGTCTTTGCCCTCGACCCAGATCTTTCGCAGCAGGGGCATCAGTGGGTCGCGGGGGGCTTTGGACTCGGCAACGTTGAGGCCGAACTCGACGAGCGGTTTGGCTTCGAGCTGGTAGCCGAGGTAGGCCAAGACCAGGCCCGGGTCGGCGCCGTGGATGTCTTCGCCGATCATTTTCTGCAGGCGGTTTTGCAGCCAGCGGAGGCGCTCGGTCTGTGGCATGAGCTTGTCGTCGTAGCGCAGCGCGATGAGTTCGGGGTGGTTGGCGAAGAGGTCGCGGAGGTTGAAGGCGGCCGATCGGATCATGCCCGCGCCCATCTGGCTGTGGACCAGGCCCGCCATCGCCAGGGGGTCGTCCTTCTTCTCACGCAGGACTTGGCGGTAGATGTTTTCCGCGATGATGTAGCGCTCGGCTTCGAGCTCCTGCTCGCCACGGGACAGCAGCTTATTCACGCGGTTGGGGTCCGCGCCCGCGAGGGTGCGTACGCGCGGCAGATCGTAGGACAGGTCGTCGAGCAGCTTGCCCAGTTCGCTCTCTGGGTCGATCGTGGGCAGCTCGGTTTCAAAGTCGATGTTGCCTTCCTCATCGACCATGTCCAGCGAGAGGCGCAGCGCGATTTCGCGGGCTT
This sequence comes from Phycisphaera sp., assembly GCA_029287335.1. Lineage (GTDB taxonomy): Bacteria > Planctomycetota > Phycisphaerae > Phycisphaerales > Phycisphaeraceae > JAHQVV01. Next base: position 2,567 of record JARFRI010000217.1, read on the forward strand.
CCATCTTGGCCTGGGCGACCGCTTCCTCGGGCTCTTCAAGGATCTTGCGCCACTCGGGCCGGGTGTCTTCTTCTTCGGGCTTGGCACCGTCTTCCGGCTCGGCTTCAACGCCCTTGGCTTCGGCGAGGATGTCAGCAATCAGCTTGTCGTAAGGGTTTTCCGGGGCCTTGGGCGGCTGCGTCGCGTCGGCGGTGGTCGGCTTGCCGAAGACGCGATCGCGCAGCATTTTCGCCTGGCTGTTGGGCAGGTTGTTGTCGTCTCGGCCGGCCAGTTGCAGGGCCATCTGCGACTGCAACTGCGTGCCCAGTGTGATCGACAGCGGGTCTTCGCGGAGGTTGAGCTCGGCCAACTGTTCTTGGGTCAGGTCCCCACGGTTGCTGCCATCAAAGCGAAGGTCTTGGCGAAGCGACAGTGGTTCGGTCGTTGAGGTCGATGAGTCGGGGCGTGTCGTCGTGTCTTGATCGATTTCAGGCACGGCGGGTGGTTGCCGGTCGGCCTCTAAGCGTGGCTGCGTCTGCGCGCCGGCGTCCAGTGGGTTGTAGCGGATGCCGGTGAGCGGCGAGGCATCGACACTGACCAATCCCGACGGGGTGCGGACCAGCCCCAGCGAGCTGCCGGTGTTGCGGAGCGCATCGATGTTTTGGAAGCCGGAGATCGCGACGAGCCCGCCGCCGTTTTGACGGAAGGTGACGACGCCTGAGCCGGGGTCGTAGGCGGCGTTTGTGCTCAGGCCGCTGCCGGTATCGACGCGGTAGCCGGTGAGGTTGTCGCTTGGGCGGGTGACGATGACGCGGTCGCCGTATTGCTGGATGCGGTAGTTGTAGCCGCCGGCGTTGGGCGCGGAGAAGACGCTGTTGGCCCGGAAGTTAAAGAGCGAGTCACTGCCCAGCGAGCCCTGGAAAGAGCCATCGGCACCATAGCCGACCGAGCCCTGGAAGGCCCGCCCGCCGCCGACGTTGCCGGTGATGAGCAGGTTGCGTGCGCGGTAGTCGGCTTGTTGGCTGGCCTGGTTGTACCCGCCGGAGCCGACCTGTTGGTTCGCGTCCAGTGCCGCGCCGTTCTGCGCCTGAACCTGACCCTGTGCCGGGGCGATCGCCAAGGCAGCGGTGAGCAGGGAGGCGGTTGAAACAGTTTGTCGTAGTCGGGAAGAAGGCATTTCCAAGCTCCAAGGGTCGATTTTCAGTCGTGTATACCTAATTATAGGTCATAAACGCGGTCTGACGAAGCAAACATCGGCCAATTCATCGGCCGACACCTACGCATAACCTCGACGGGCCTGCATTTATTCTGACGTTTGGCCGGGGCAGAGGGTTCCCGGTGGCCCGGCCGGAGGCGGTATGGGTGCCACACAACTGCCGTAGGCTGCTGTGTGCGAGTCATTTTGTGTGCGCGATTCTTTCGCACACAGCTTGCCGAGCCAAGTTGTGTGGCACCCCCGGAAGAAAGCGGCCCCGGCATGGTTCACTCCGCCGCCTGCGCCCCTTGGAACCGCCAACCCTCTAGCGGGCCTTCGATCTCGGATAACTTTTTCAGCGCCGCCTCGAACGCGTCTTGATCGAGGATGCAGCCCACGGTCGCTGCGGCGTCGGTCGCAAAGGCGCTGGGGCCTTTGA
>JARFRI010000222.1 GCA_029287335.1 Phycisphaera sp.
ACAAAGGCCAGTTCACCTGCTACGACATCACCAACGGCAAGCCGCTCTGGAAAGAGCCTTTCGCCCTGCCGCGTGATGCGTCGAAGTATTACAGCTCGCCGGTCAAGGCGGGTGACCTGTTCTACTTTGCACGCGAAGACGGCTTCATCTTCGTAGCCAAGGAAACGGACGGTGGCCTGGAACTCATCGCCAGCAATGAGATGCCCCAGCGGCAGATCGCAACGATCGTCCCGATCAACGACCACATCCTGCTGCGTAGCGAGACGACGCTGTACTACTTCAAGTAAACCCGCGTTAGACGCCCGAGCGAGTTAAGCGTCAACGATCTGCTCAACATCAACCGACACCGACAGCTTACTCTCGCCGCCGCCAAGGAAGGCCCCGCGGATCGGCGCGACGTCGGCATAGTCCCGGCCCATCGCAATCGGGATGTGATCGGTCATGGCGTGCATGTTATTCGTCGGGTCCAGATCGACCCATCCAAGCTCTGGGCCCATATACACGCTGACCCATGCGTGGGATTGGTCGGCGCCGATGAGCCGGGCTTGCCCCTTGGGCGGGATCGTGCGCAGGTAGCCGGAGACGTATCGCGCCGGGATACCGAGGCTGCGTAGCGCGGCGAGCATGACGTGTGCAAAGTCCTGACAGACCCCCTCTCGATTGCTCAAAGCTTCCTTGCTACTTGTATCGACGTGCGTCGCGCCGGGTTTGTAGGCGAACTCCTTATTCACTCGCTCGGTCAAGGCAAGCGATGCCTCGTGGATTGGACGCCCGGGTGTAAAAACACGCTCGGCATACTCGCGCGCCGCTTGATCGCGCGATACCAGCATCGAGCCGAAGCGGAACGTGCTGGACTCGAACCAGTTGGGGTCCGCCTGTTGATCAAGCGATGCCACGACCTGCTCCCAGGGTGGATCGGCCGTGGCGAAAAACGGGGCCGATACCAACAGGTTCGCTTCGGCATTGACCGTCAGCTCGCCGTGGGAAGCCTCGATTGAAAACGCATGCGTGATATTGCCGAAGGCATCAAGGCGCTCGGCGACGACCGTCGGCTGTGGTGTGATCGTGATGGACGCATGGTTGATGTTGAGCCTTGCATCCGGCCGCGGGGAGAGGCAGACGATGTTGTGGCACACCGTCACGGGGATCGGATATTCAAATTTCGTCGTGTGGCGGACTTTGTAAGCGACAATCATGGCGCATCACTCTCTGCAAGGCCATCTTCAGGGAACGCGCGCTCGATCCCGGTGAACTGCTTGGGCAACTCAGTGTGCGCGAGGTATCGTGCGGTCAGCGCCTGATCGAGAATCGGCAACTGCTCGTTAATCTCTTTGATCAGTCGATCCAGATTGACGCGATTGGGGGAACGTACCGCCATGAAATTGGGGTCGGCCGAGCGCACCTGGTCCAAGAGCGATTGGGACAGCACGAGGTCAGCATCCGATTCTGGCAGACCCGGATCGTGAGGCAGCTTGCTGATGTGCTTGCGGATCAGCTTGAGCTGGTACGCCACGGATCGCGGGTTGATGTCGTCGGTCAGCAGCAGATCGATCACGGGCTCGGGCCGCATCTCCGCGAGGTAACGGGTGCGATAGGTCATCGCCGAGTCGCAGATATCCAGCAGCGTCGAGAGCATCGGGCGTTCTTCATCCATCGGCTTGATGAGCGTGGCCTCTAACAAATCGACGGTGCGCTGAGCGCGCTCGGTGCGTCGGCCAAGGTCTAAAAAACGCCAGCCCAGCGTGCGCGTCATGCTCTCGCTCATCAGGCCGCCATAGGCGACCAGCTCAAGCACCAGGTGGTTAAGCAGCGCGCTGACATCGGTCAGGTCGTCGTCCTGGATCGGGTTGGTCGCCACGGCCTGGAGCAGGTAGCGCTCCATGCGTGCAACAAGCCGCCAGGCATCCAGCGACAGTCGATCCCGGACGGACTGTGCCAGGCGGACGCACTCACGGATCGCGTGCCGCATGTTGCCGGGCCTGGGTGTGTCAAGCACCGCACGTTTGATGCGTTGATGGGTGCTGGCCTTGGGCAGCTCTTCGTCATCGAGCAGATTCAACAGCCGGGCCCAGTCCTGATCCATGGGCACCTCGGCGCGCGTGCCATCCATCTCGACCCGCATGATCAAAGCACGCAGCAGCCTTGCCCGGTTCTCAGCCGCCTCCATCGATCGGCCCAGCCAATACAGGTTGTCTGCGACACGGCTGGGCAGTTCGCTGCCACTGCGCTTGAGTTCGACGGGTTGATGGCTCGGGGCAAGCAGGCTCAACGTGTCGGCCTGACCTTCCGCCGTGACCCAACAGTCCTGGGTGCGCTCGGCATGGCTGGGCTCAAAGTCCAGCATGCTGTCCTCACGCGCTAAACGGACCAACCCGCCGGGCAACACGGTGTAGTCGTCGCCATCCATCGTCGCGAACATCCGCAGCGCCCAGTGCCAAGGCTCGTACCCTTCACCGTTCCACGCGGGCGTCGTCCCGCGTCGAAGCCGCTGCTGGGCGACGAACTGCTCGGGCGTGAGCCTGATCCGTTCGATCAAGTCACTGAGTTGCCGAGCGGTCAACGACGCCGGGACGATCGGCGGGCCGGTCCCTTGAAACGCGGGGTACAGATAAAGCGTTTTGAGATTGTCCAGGACATACTGCTTTTGAGCGGGCTGACCGCACCACCATGTCGCGATGGTGGGTAGCTTGAGGTCCTCGCCAAAGAAGAACCGGCACAGCGGCCCGAGGAACGCGCTCAGCGCGGGGGACTCGACAAGCTGGCTGCCGAGCATGTTGGCGATGGCCAGGTGTTCTTGCCGCTGCGCCTCGACCAGGCCCGCGACACCGAGGCGGCTTTGTGCATTTAACTCCACCGGGTCGCACGCCTCGTCGTTGATTCGGCGGAGGATCACCTCGACCGGCAGCGCCCCGCCCAAGGTCTTGAGCACGACACGGTTTCGCCGAACCGCGAGATCTTCGCCAACCGCCAAGGTGTAACCGAGGTAGCGCGCCAAGTAGGCATCTTCGAACCCGCGGTGGCCGACCGGACCCTCCGACAGCAAGACGATGTGTGGGTTGGGGGAGCGGTTGGTCGCGAGCGTCGTGAGGGTATCCCGGAAGGTTTGGAAGAAGCGCGCATGGCGTTTGATGTTGAGTTGGCTAAACAGATCGCTATGGACTCGGCCGATGGCGATACGGTTTTCGAGGGTAAAGCCCAGGCCCGAAGGGGCTTGGGTGCGATCACCCTGCACCCACCAGTTCCCGCCATCGCCGCGGGTGATATCGGCGGCGTAGAGGTGGATGTATCGCCCGCCCATGACCGGCAAGCCGTGGTAGGCCCGCTGATAGTGCGGGTTGGCGAACAAGATCGCGGGGGGTAAGACTTTCTCCCTGATCGAGCGTTGGGGGCCCAGCAGATCGCCCGCGATGACATTGAGCAGGCGGGCCCGCTGAGCGAGCGCGTCGGCCAAGAATGCGAATTGATTGGTGCCAAGTTGAAAGGGCACAGGGTCCAACGGCCAAAGGTGGGGCTGGGTGACCTCGTGCGGACCGGTCAACAAGATGCCATTGTCATCCAGCCGTTGCTGAGCACGGGCGCGCCGCGCTTCGATCGTCTTCGGTCCGAGCCCGTTGAGGGACGACTGGATCGCTCGCCACTCTTCACGCACCGCGCCATGCGCATCAATGAACTGGTCGGTGATGCCTGGCTTGGCCCGGTAAGCGGTCAGTCCATTGGGCCGACCGGCTGGAGGATGAGGGGGCTGTGCAGCGGTCAATCGTGTCTCGATGAATCTCTTCGGGCCTTGGTTGCTATCGGCGGGCTAGGGCACACATGATACGTTCAACCACGGGGGGAACGCGCGTAGCGCTAGACCCGCGTCAGCGCCATCTCGTGATGCATCGTTGTATCAACGACTTGCGATGAACCGGTGATCGGCGCGGCGCCCATGGGGCTGGGGGTCGAGGCCAAGGGGATGTGGCCTTCGCCCGTCAGCAGGCCGGAGGTCGGGTCCAATCCGATCCATCCCGCGCCGGGGATATAGACCTCGGCCCATGCATGCAAATCCGTCGTGTCTTCTGCCACGCCCGATGTGCCGACGAGCTCTTTCGTCTCGGCCTGGAGTTGAATCAGGTAGCCGGAGACAAACCGAGCCGCCAGACCCATATGCCGAAGCACATGCACCAGCAGCCACGTCGAGTCTCGGCACGAACCTTGCCCGCTTTCCAGCGTGTGCTCGGGTGTCTGCACCCCCGCCTCCATCCGGACCAGGTAGCGCACCCGCTCACTGATCACGCGGTTGACATCAATTAAGAATTGGACGGTCTGGCCCGCTTGTTTGGGTCGCTGCGCGATCAACTCGGCAAGCAAAGGCGTCTGCGGCTCGGTCACCAGGTACGGCTGCAACGCATCCTTCAGCCAGGGCTCGTACGCAAACGGAAACGAATCGGCGCCCGGCTCAATAAAGAATTGAAACGGGTTGATCCTCGTCATGTCGGCGATCAAATCGACCGTCACTTCAAAATGGTCGGTCTGATTCGTGAAGAACAACCTGGCCATGAAGTTGCTGTAAGGGTCTTGCAGCCAATGCAGGTAATGATCCTTGGGCTCGATGTTGAGCGTGTAGCTCAAGATCGGTGTGCGTGTATGCGCCGCGGGGCGAAGACGGATCAATTGCGGGCCGAGCACGACCTGTCGATCGTACTCGTATCGGGTTTGATGATGTAGTGCGACGCGCATGGTGATGTCAGATCTCAATGCGCGTGTTGCCCGCTTTACGCGTTCTGGTCTTGATGTTGTTGAGCAGGCAACAGATCAGCCGGCGGCTGATTCAACTCGTGCTTGGGCTGGGGGGTCGGCGCGGTATCAAAGAACCGCTCGAACACGGCCTCGGTGACCAGGTTCAGCTGGGCCTGCAAGTCGTCAACAAACTCGTGCAGGCCGCCCTCGATGATCGTATTGATCTCGGTATAGGACAGGTCCGCGCATAGGCGACCCAGCAACTGCTCGGCCCGGCAGCTAAACGCGCCGATCGGGCAGCCCGTGATCGCGTGCAGCGAACGCTCCGCCTCGAAGAGGCAGTACTGGATCGAGCGCGGGAACATCCGGTCCAGCACGAGGAAATCTACGACGTGTCGAACGTCCAGCTCCTGGTATCGCTTGCGGTACATCTCAAAGCCCGACACAGAGCGCAGCAGGCTGGACCACTGCAAATCATCCAGCGGCGAGTTCACCGCTTCGACGCTTGGCAGCAGCGTGAAGTACTTCACATCCAGCAGCCGGCTGATCTTGTCCGAACGCTCTAACTGTCGGCCGAGGTTGGCAAAGTGCCAGCCCAGGCCGCGCGACATCGTCGCATCCGTGATGCCGTGGAACAGCATGCACTGCTGCATGATCGTGCGATAAAACTCGCTCGGCGCCCGCAGCAGCATCCCGACCCGGATCTCGCGGTTAAACCAGTGGTAGAAATCGTTGAGCTGTTCCCACATCTCCGACGCAATCGTTTCCCGGACCGATCGGGCGTTCTCCCGCGCATCGCTAAGCGAGCGGAGGATCGAGTTGGGGTATTCCTCATCGATCGTCAGGAACTGGAGCACGCTGGTTTCATCAGCGGTGGTGTACCGCTCGAAGAAAAGCTTCTCATCGCCGGTGACCGAGATCAAGGGGAGCCATTGGTCCCGGGCGGTAGGGACATCCAGCGCGAACTCGCGCGTGACGTCGATGAACCGCGCGAGGTGGTCGGCCCGCTCGACATAACGAGCCATCCAATAAATCGAATCTGCTACACGACTGAGCATTGCTTATTCGCCTCCCTGACCGTTGGGCTTGACGACCCAGGTGTCTTTACTGCCGCCGCCCTGTGATGAGTTCACAACGAGCGAGCCGCGCTTCAACGCGACACGTGTCAGCCCGCCGGGCATCACCCAGATGTCCTTGCCGTAGAGGATGTACGGCCGAAGATCGACGTGGCGGCCTTCAAACTTAGGCGGCTTGCCCTCTTCCTCGATCATCGTCGGCACGCGCGACAACGACACCACCGGCTGGGCGATGTAGTTCCGCGGCTTCTCCACGATCAGCTTGGCAAACTTCTCACGCTCTTCTTTAGTCGAACTGGGCCCCATCAGCATCCCGTAGCCGCCCGACTCGTTGGCCGCCTTCACGACCAGCTTGTCCAGGTTGTCCAGGACATACTTCATGTCGTCTTCCTTGATGCACAAATACGTCGGCACGTTGGGAAGGATCGGCTCTTCGTTTAAGTAATACTTGATCACTTCAGGCACGAACGCGTACATCACCTTGTCGTCCGCCACCCCGCCGCCCGGTGCGTTGGCCAGCGCGACGTTGCCGTCGCGGTAGGCCTGCATAATCCCGGGCACGCCGAGGATCGAGTCCTCGCGAAACGCCTTGGGGTCCAGGAAGTCGTCGTCGATTCGGCGGTAGATCACGTCCACCTTCTGCAGGCCGTTGGTCGTCCGCATGTAGACGAAGCCGTCCTGCACGATCAGGTCTCGGCCCTCGACAAGCTGAACGCCCATCTGCTGGGCGAGGAACGAGTGCTCGTAGTACGCCGAGTTAAAAACACCCGGCGTCAGCACCACAACCGTCGGCTCCGCGACCCCATCAGGGGCCAGATGCGCCAGCGTGTCATACAACCGCCCGGCATAATCCACGACCGGCTGAACGCCCGAGCCCGAAAATACCTGCGGGAACGACCGCTTCATCAACATCCGGTTCTGCAAGACATACGACACGCCCGACGGACAACGCAGGTTGTCTTCGAGCACATAAACCTTGCCATCCTTACCACGGATCAGGTCCGTGCCGACGATATGGCACCAGATCCCGTGCGGCGGGTTGAGCCCGTGGCACTGTGGCCGATACGAGTCCGCCATTTCCAGGACAGATCGGGGGATGATGCCATCATTGATGATGTTCTGATCGTGATAGATATCATCAACGAGCATGTTCAACGCGCAGATGCGCTGGCGCAGGCCGCGCTCGATTGTGACCCATTCCTGCGCGTGGATCATGCGCGGGATGACGTCGAAGGGGAAGATCTTTTCCGTCCCCGCATCGTTGCCGTAGACGGTAAAGGTCACGCCCAGGCGATACATCGCCCGCTCGATCGCGGACTTGCGCGACTCAAGCTCGCCCGTCGGCAGAGAGTCAATCAGATCGATAAGCAGCTTGGCCTGGGGGCGAACCTGCCCCTGATCGTCAAACATCTCGTCGAAAAAGCCCTCGGTCTGGTAGGCATCAAAGGTCAGTTCCGACAAATTAGTCACCGCAATGATTGAGGTTAAAAAATCAGGCCTATTTCCAATATAGCAGGTTAGGCCGCACCACTACGCAACGCAATCACTCAGGCTGACCTTCCCCACATTCGGCGGGCCGTATCATCTATTCAATCATCCGCACGCTCGCTTCAGATAGCGAACAGTGACTACTTTCAACAATTCTGCAAATTGCTTGTCGCCTTTTTCGCTCCCTGCTCCCATACATCATGGAGTCCTCTCATGGCCGAACAACGCGATCAACAATCAATGGAACGGGTGTCACGCCTGGCTCTGCTGTGGGGTAATGCCCAGTACTCGGTCTCGGCCTACGTCCATGCCGCCGTGCGCAACCACCACGACGCCGAGGACGTCATCCAGGCGACCGTCACCTACATCGCCCACCACTTCGACGAATACGACCCCGATCGGCCGTTCGTGGCCTGGGCCATCGGCATCGCGCGCTACCGCATCCTGGACCACCGCAACCAAAGCGACCGCCAGCCCCTGCTGCTCGGCGACGACGCGCTTGAAGCGCTCGATCTTGCCATGGTCAAGCAAGCGGCGCACGCCGACGACCGTCGCGAAGCGCTGGATCACTGCATGGGTCGGCTCAAGCCCGAGCACCGCCAGGTCCTCTCGGATCGCTACTACAAAGACATGAGCCGACAGGACATCGCCGACCGCCTGAACATCAAGGCCCGTTCGGTCACCGTGCTGCTGCGGCGGGTCCGCCTGGTCCTGGCCGAGTGCATTGCCAAGCGGATCAAGGGGGCGTCGTCTTGAATCAATCGCTTACCGAAACCTGCCTGCGCTACCTCGACGGCGACCTGTCCCCCGACGAGGCCAAAGTCTTTGGCCAGTTACTGGTGACCTCGCCAGAGGCCGCCGACCTCTTGGCCCAGCTCGCGATGGACGAGCAGCACTTCCGCGCGACGCCCTCCGCTTCTGAAACCGACCCGCTGCCGATGCTCTTGGCCCATGAAGCCGCCGCCATCCCATCGCTACCGGGCAGCACGCCCACGAATCTGGTCCCGGATGAATCGGCACGTGCCCAGCGGTCCGACACCTATCGCAGCGTACTGGCCACCCTGACCGATCCTGAATTCCTGCGCTGGGCCGCAGCCAGCGCGATGCGTACGAAACCCGCCAAGTGGCTCGCCGCCGCCGCAGTCGTCCTGCTCGCCGCGACGCTCTTTGTTGTCTTCACCAGCGAGGACACGACCCCGGTCCCGCTGGCAGATCAAGACCAAAACAACACCCCGATCAACACCCCCGACACCGCGCCCACCGTCGCCACCCTCACCGCCCAACACAACGCCACCTGGGCGGGTGCGGCTTCAGCAGCCCCGGCACCCGGCTCAAAACTCCACCCCAACCAACGCCTCACCCTCACCGCCGGCACCGCCGAGATCACCACCAACGACGGCGCGGTCGCCATCCTTCAAGCCCCCGCAACCATCGAACTACTCAATAACGACAACGCACTCCGCCTACATTCCGGCAAGCTCGTCGGCATCTGCGAGACCGACTCCTCCAAGGGCTTCCTCGTCCGCACGCCGCACATGGACATCACCGACCTGGGCACACGCTTCGGCGTGGATGTCAAGCCCTACCGTGCGACCGAGGTCCATGTCCATCAGGGAGAGGTGATCGCCGCGCACACAGC